>CADBTX010000102.1 GCA_902797705.1 uncultured Lachnospiraceae bacterium
ACCGGCATAAGCTATCCCGTTACAAAGGGAGAGAATAACGAGTATTATCTTCATCACACCTTTGAAAAGCAGAGCAATATTAACGGCTGCATATATATTGATACTCTGGCTTGGGATGACATGGATGACTATAACACCTTTGTCTTCGGACACAATATGAGGAACGGCTCCATGTTCGGTTCCCTGAAGCAGTTATTGAACGAGCCGGAAAAGGCCTTAAATGATCCCTACTTTTACCTCATGATGAAGGATAAGGTCATGAAGTATCATATCTATTCCATCCATGTTACCCCTCCCACGTCGGATACCTTTCATAATCCTGCAACGGAGAAGGAATATCTGGATTACATAGACATGGTAAAGGGAGAGAGCATAGTGGATATGGGAGTGGATGTTTCAAAGGAGGACCGGACGGTTTCCCTTTCCACCTGCTCCGGTACCGGTGCAGGGAAGAAGCGTCTCGCACTCCACGGGAAGCTGGTGGGGATAATAAAGACCGACGGGTCGGAGACGGTTTCATATAATTCGGTGAGGGCATTATCGGATGATATTTGAAAAGATCCATGAATTTAACAGGCGTATAGTGGAGCTGGATAAGGCGGAGGAATACGAGAGCTTTAAGAAGCACCGCATTTTCATAATGCGGACCGGTATCGGTATTCTGCTGCTTTTCTGTCTGATATCCGGTATTCCGCAGTTTTTTAACGGAGAATACGGTCTTTTTATGACTTTTTCATTTCTCATATTTTTTCTGGCCCTTTCCCTGATAATCCTGCATGTTACCGAATCAGCCGGGGCTGCGGCCACCATTGCGGGTTACGGAAGCTTTGTGGTCTTTTCCATAAGCTTTTATCTCTTTCCCTATCCCACAAAGGGAGGTCTGGACAGCTTCTGGCTCTGGCTTCTTTTGATACCCTTTATGGCGGACTATTTTGCGGGACTGATCACTGGTTTTCAGATCTCTTTAGGGGGACTGGTGCTTTCTGTTGTGGATATGTGGGTCTTCAAGGATCATTTCAGCGGATACGGTGAGGACGTTCTGCGTTTCTATCCGATAATCTATCTGGTTTCCATGCTGATCGCCTGGATACAGCAGTATGAGATCGTGTACAACCATAAGGAAGAGCTGCTGGCGGAGGAAGCGGAGAATATGCGGCAGCAGGAGCGTTTAAAGAATATGGAAAAGGAACTTCGCTCCTATGAAGAGAATATCGAGCTGGTAAACCGCCATCACCATGACATGCGGCATTATACAAGAGTGCTTCGGCAGATGCTGGAGGACGGTGACAATAAGGAAGCACTGGATTATCTTAAGGATCTGGATGACAGTCTGGAAAATGTTCCGGCCATGACCTACTGTGACAACAGGCTGATAAACGGCATCCTCTCCATTTACCATGACAGGCTCCTGCATCTTAACTGCAAGATGAAGATAAGAGCCGGAGTGCCGGAAACACTCAGTATCACCGATCTGGATCTGTCAACCCTTCTTTCGAACATCCTTGAAAATGCTGCGGAGGCCCTGGAAAAGCTTCCGGAGGAGCAGCGGACCATGGACGTTAAGCTGGATCATGTCAACGGAAAACTGAAGGGGATAGTGGTAAACAGCTGCTTAAGCGGGACCAGGTTCAATGAAGAGGGACTGCCTGAAAGCTCGAAAAAGATAAAGAGCGGCATAGGCACAAAGAATATAAAGATGGTGGCGGAGAAGTACGGCGGCATAGTGGGCTTTGAGGAAAATGAAGGACTTTTTACCACGAAATTCGTGCTGGCCTGTTAGGTCATGCCCAGATTGTTTATTTTTAAATACATTACTAAACTCTAAGGCTAAGCTGCCGATATTATAATCAGTAGGATTGGATTTTATTTGCGCATTTCGGATTCATTTAGAGATCCCAGGCAGATGAACACAGGGAATAGTGATAAAGACCTTCGGGTCGGAAAAAGGAGGTTCAGGGAATGAACAATGTAAGCGGATTTAATTTCTTAAACAATACCGGAATGGTAGGGGACAACATAAGGAAGTTCGGCGGTAACAGGCCTGAAAACGATAAGGCTGTCCATGGAAGAGATCCTAAGGATGAGTACGTAAAGGAAAAGAAGACGGATAATCTGAATTCCGTTCAGAACGGAGTGGAATTATCCGACGGTGCAAAGAAGATCCTGGATGAGTTAAAAGAAAAATACGGAAATAATACGGATTTCTTTATCGCAAATTATTCATCCGATGAGGAGGCTCAGGAATATCTTTCCCGCGGAACAAAGGAGTACAGCGTTCTTATCGAGCCGGAGCTTCTTGAAGAGATGGCAAAGGACGCCGAGACAAAGGAAAAGTATTTCGGTATCATAGAGGACGGCACCAGGCAGCTTGACAAGATAAAGGAAGATCTTAAGGAGTCCGGCAAGGACGGAGAGGTAAAGAATATCGGATTCTCTGTTAACAGGGACGGTACCCTGAGCTTCTTTGCAAAGCTGGAACAGTCTTCCAGGGCTCAGGCCGAAAGGATTGAGAAGAACAGGGAAAAGAAGGCCGAGGAAGCAAAGAAGGAAGAGAAGAAAGAAGCGAGGCGGCTTCGGGATAAGCAGGCCGTAGAACGTGATTATAAGGGCTTTGGCAGGGATCAGGTAAAGAAGGCCGACATAAAGGCCGATTCTGCCGAGGAGCTTTTGGAAAAGATAAAGAACTTCGACTGGAACAGCGTAAACAGTGAAGAGAAGTTAATGGTTGGATCAAAGGTTGATTTTAGTGCATGAATAATGCAGTCGTTACCGGAGGAGCCGGTTTTGCAGGATACAGTCTCGTAAGATCCCTTTTAATAAAGGGATTCAGGGTCGTGTGTCCTGTGAGACCCGGCTCGCCCCATAATGAGAGACTTGAAGCTCTTAAGAAAGACAGCGAATGTTCAGAGGGTGAGATAGTCACTTTTAATCTGGACATGATGGATATAGGCATGCTCCCAAGACTTACCATGGCCAAGGGACTGGACCTTTCCGGCTGTCTTTTTTTTCATCTTGCATGGAGAGGCGGCAGGGATGATTTTGATGTCCAGTACGCCAATGTTTCCTGCGCTGTTGAGGCAGTGTCTGCTGCCTCAAGGATAGGGGCTTCAAGGATAGTGATCACCGGATCCCAGGCAGAGTACGGATATAAGGCCGGGGGCACGAAGGACCCTGAGGGAAACATCATCCCCGTGACCGAGGATGCTTTTCCGGAGCCCCTCAATGCGTACGGGGCTGCAAAGAGCGCTGCAATGTATCTGACAAGGGATGCGGCGAGACATCTGAACCTGGAGTGGAACTGGGTCCGTATCTTCAGTCTTTACGGCGAATATGAGCATAGCGGAACAATGCTGTCCTATCTTCGCCGTACTCTTATGAAAAACGTTACTCCTTCCCTGTCCTCCTGTGAGCAGACCTGGGATTACCTGGATGTGAACGAGGCTGCGGAGGCTTTGATCGCAGTTTCAGAAAAAGGGGTGCCGGGGGAGATCTACAATCTGGCAAACGGGGATTACAAACCCTTAAAGGAATTTACCGAAAGCATAAGAAAAAGGATCAATCCCGGCATAGAGATAGACTATGCAGAGACTGATCCCGAAAATCCTATGCTGTCCCTTCGCCCATCTGTTGAGAAGATAAGAAGAGACACAAACTGGAGGGCAAAAAAGCCCTTTAATTAAAGATCCTCGTCATTTTCGCAAAGGGGCCGACTGCATCCTCCAGATCCTTTATGGCCTTGTTCAATCCATCAAAATCAATGTTTGACATGCTTTCAACAGCCTTTGAAAGCTCCTCTGAGTTCTCGACTACCATGGAGTTCATGTTGTCGCTGGTGGCTGTGATGCTGGCTGTCATGGTATTGATGTTGTCCATTTCTTCCGTGATCTTTCCCAGAGCTTCCTGAGCCATGACAATGGTCTCGTTGGCAGTTGTAAGTGTCTGGACTGCTACAGGAACTATCATGAAGGAAACGATGCCCATGATGACCACAAGGCAGAAAATAAGAATGCTGGTCACCTTCTGATACCTGGCTTCCTTTTTCTCAAAGGCAAGAAGCTCCCTCAGTAATTCTGTGGCATCCTTGTTGTTAAGTTCGTCGTTTTTCTTGTTCTCATCACTCATTTTTTTATTCTCCTTTTTTAATTTATCCTTAACCCCTTAGGGTAATGGTTCTTAATGATCCGTCCGTCGTTTTTTCCCCACCCGAGGCTCATTCCCATAAAGCTTACGAGGCACCAGCCCTTTTTCTCCGGAGTATTTAAGAACTCAGAAGGGAGGGAACCGCCTTTTAAGTAACCGTAAGCACTGTCCTGATCCGGAAGGGCGGCGTTCATCTCAGCGTCCTTTGGGGACAGGAAAAGAGCAAGGGCGTGTGCCGGTTCAAAGCGTTTATTCTTAAGGGTTCCGAGGTGCAGCCCCGGGCGAAGTACCTTTAACCCGGTGATCCCCGGCATAAGAGTATCGGATAGATAAAGCTGGTCTCCGAATTCATGGAGTATCCCCTTTGGCAGAGTAAAGTCCGCTGCTATGCTCTCCTTAAGAAATTCAAGGAAAAGCTTTTTTGAGGCATCCGGGGCCTCTTTAAGCTTTCCCGATCCGGAAACGGTGATGCTTCCCGCGGGCGTCTGGCCCTTTCTCTTAAGTATTGCGAAAAAGTGGCCCTCCCCCCTAAGCCTGTGAGACATGAGACGCACCGCTTCTCCGGCCTTTTCGCCTCCGGGAGATATGGGAGAAGGCAGAAATGCTTCGGGAAGGGATTTTATGCTGTCCGGTGAAACAAGGCAGAAATCCTTTTCCCTTTCAAGAAAACGTTCTACGCTTCCCTCATCTTCCTCTCTTGAAAAGGTGCAGGTGGAATAGACCATGAGCCCCCCGGGAGAAAGCATTTTTGCGGCATTTTCAAGTATCATATCCTGACGGGCGGCGCACATGGAAACGTTTTCCGTGCTCCAGTTTGACACCGCCTCCGGGTTCTTTCTGAACATGCCCTCCCCTGAACAGGGGGCATCCACAAGTATCCTGTCGAAATAACCCTCGAAAACCCCTGCAAGCCGTTCAGGGGATTCGTTTGTTACAAGTGTATTTTTGATCCCCAGTCTTTCAATATTGAGAGAAAGGATCTTTGCCCGGCTCCTGTCAGGCTCATTTGCGACCATGAGCCCGGTATTATCCATTATTTCGGCGATCTCCGTGCTTTTCCCCCCGGGGGAAGCACATAGGTCAAGGACTTTCATGCCCTTTTTCACATCCAGCCACTGCACCGGTGCCATGGCGCTTGCTTCCTGAATATAATAGGCACCTGCTTCGTGGAGCGGATGCTTTCCCGGAAGAGTGTCACTTTTATAGTAATATCCGTTCCCGCACCATTCCACAGGGGAAAGTGAGAACATTTGAAAGAGATCCGGAGCATTAACGCCGGAATATTTTTTAAGCCTGTTTATCCTCAGTGACTTTACGGGCTCATTTTTGTAAGAAGCAAGGAAGGCCTTAAATTCCTCCGGAGGCATGCTTTGCTTCATGCGCTCGTAAAAATCATCCGGAATTGTCATACTATCAATAAACATCACTATATTTTATCATAAATACGTTTTTAAGTCGCCAAAAGTATTGATTATGTGTTATGATACAACGAATTGCCGGTTATGTGGCATTGCAGTATAAAGGAGAGTATCGGGTTATGGAGAAAAAAAGAAGTTCATTTTCAGGTTCATTGGGATTTGTCCTGTCAGCTGCGGGAAGCGCCGTGGGACTTGGAAATCTCTGGAGATTTCCCTATCTTGCGGCAAAGAATGGAGGGGGACTGTTCCTTCTCGTATATCTGGTGCTGGCGCTCACCTTTGGTTTTACACTTCTTATATCGGAGGTGGCCATCGGGCGAAATACCAAGAAGAGCCCTTTAAGGGCCTACAGTTTTCTGAATCCCAAGTGGAAGTGGGTGGGGATCTTTGAAGTTCTGGTCCCTTTTCTGATCCTTCCCTATTATTGCGCCATAGGAGGCTGGGTCATGAAATACTGCGCGGTCTATCTCGCAGGGCAGTATGAGGCTCCGGTGGCGGAAGGCTATTTCGGAAATTACATCACTCAGGTTGCACAGCCCATATTATTTATGGGCATATTCGTGTTCTTTACATCCTTTGTTATATACAGGGGTATAAATAAGGGAATAGAGCGGCTTTCCAAGGTGCTTATGCCGGTACTCGTCCTTATAGTTATAGTACTTGCTGTTTTCTCCGTGACCTTAAGGTATGACGACGGCAGTGGGTTAAGGACCGGTGTTCAGGGACTTATGATCTATCTTATCCCCGATGTCAGCGGCCTCACGCTGAAGGGCTTTATGAGGGTGCTCCTTGACGCCATGGGACAGCTCTTTTACTCCATAAGCGTTGCCATGGGAATAATGATATCCTACGGTTCCTATCTGGGTGACGACAATGACATGATAAGCGGGGTTTCCCAGATAGAATTTTTCGATACGGCAGTGGCATTCCTTGCGGGGATCATGACCATACTTCCGATCTACGTATTTATGGGAAGAGAGGGAATGGGGGCTTCAGGCCCTTCATTGCTCTTTGTTTCAATGCCGAAGGTTTTTGACGCCATGGGCGGAGCGGGCGCTATTCTCGGAGCCCTTTTCTTTGTAATGGTCTTCCTGGCGGCCCTTACCAGCTCCATTTCCCTTATGGAGGCTGTGGTGTCATCCATTATGGAAAAATTCGGGTGCTCCAGAAAGAAGGCCACGGTCATAGAAGGGATCATAGCGTTTTTGATCGGTCTTACTGTCTGCCTGGGATACAATCTCCTTTATTTCGAAGTGCCCCTTCCAAACGGAGCGGTGGGACAGGTGCTGGATATAATGGATTATTTAAGCAATAATATACTTATGCCTGTGGCAGCCATAGGTACCTGCATATTTATCGGCTGGGTTGTGAAGCCTGAGATGGTGATAAATGAAGCTACAAAGAACGGGGAAAAATTCAGGAACAGGACTATGTATATCATAATGGTCCGCTTTGTCGCTCCTGTGCTTTTATCCATACTTCTATTCCAGTCCCTGGGAGTTTTCTGAATTAAGGAAGGACAGTGTTTATGAACAAAGTAGAAAATCAGGTGTTTGACGAAGAGAGAGCGCTGTACGGAAGCCGTGGGATAGAGGTCATATCCTGCCGCTTTGACGGCCCGGCGGACGGAGAGAGCGCCCTTAAGGAGAGCCGGGATATCCGCGTGAAGGACAGCTTCTTTAATCTCCGCTACCCGTTCTGGCATGATGAGGATCTTCTGATAGAGGACTCCACCCTCACGGAACTATGCCGCGCGGCCCTCTGGTACTCAAAGAATATCAGGATAAAGGGTTCAAAGCTTCACGGGATAAAGGCTCTGAGGGAATGCAGTGATGTCACTATAAGCGGCAGCGATATCATTTCCCCGGAATTCGGCTGGTCCGTAAATGATATCTTAATAGAGGACAGCAGCGTTGAAAGCGAATACTTCATGATGCGCTCAAATGGTCTTAAATTCCGGGATGTGCAGCTAAAGGGGAAGTATTCCTTCCAGTATATAAAGGATGCGGAATTTCTTTCCTGCGAATTCGATACCAAGGACGCCTTCTGGCACGCGGAAAACGTGCTTGTGAAAGACTGCATGGTGAAGGGAGAGTATCTCGCCTGGTATTCAAAGAACGTGACCTTTGAAAACTGTACAATAAAAGGGACTCAGCCTCTTTGCTACTGCAGCGGCCTTAAACTGATAAACTGCAGGATGGAGGATACGGATCTTTCATTTGAAAAGTCAGAGGTGGAAGCAGATATCACCACGGGGATCGACAGCGTAAAGAATCCGAAGAGCGGCGTGATAAGGGCCAGATCCCTTGGAGAACTTATAATGGATGATCCCGAAGCTAAGGGAAAGGTGGAGATAATCAGGGATTAAGGGAGAGTGATGAGTAACAGGGCAAAGGGCATCATCTGTATACTGGCTGCGGCGTTCGGCTTTTCTCTTATGACCTTTTTTGTAAGGATATCAGGGAATATTCCGACCATGGAAAAAGCCTTTTTCAGAAATGCTGTCGCCGCCATAGTATCCGTCTTCCTTATAATAAGAACAGGTGGGGGTTTTCATATCCAAAAGGGCTGTGGTACAGATATCTTTTTCAGATGCCTTTTTGGCACCACGGGGCTCATCGCGAATTTCTACGCCATAGACAGGCTCAATATCGCAGATGCCAACATGCTGAACAAGCTTTCCCCCTTCTTTGCCATTCTTCTCTCCATTCCCATATTGAATGAAAAGCCGAAGTTCAGGGATATACTTGCGGTGGTCCTGGCTTTTTCGGGCGCCATGCTCATAGTCAGGCCTTCAGGAAGCAATATGCAGCTTGTTCCCGCGCTTATCGGGCTGTACGGAGGCTTCGGAGCGGGAACCGCCTATGTCTTTGTGCGTAAGCTTGGTAAAAAGGGAGAGAGGACTCCGATGATCGTCCTTTGTTTTTCCCTGTTTTCAACCTTTGTTACGATACCTTTTATCATTATGGACTTTGTTCCGCTGGAGCCGTGGCAGCTTGGCTGTCTGCTCCTTGCCGGGCTTTCCGCCACTCTGGGGCAGTTTGGCATCACCAACGCCTATAAGTTTGCCCCTGCTAAAGAGATCTCGGTATTTGACTACACCCAGGTGGTCTTTGCGGCGATCCTTGGGATACTGTTCCTGGGAGAGATCCCTACGGCACTGTCCGTTGCGGGATATATCATCATCATCGGAGTGGCGGTATTCAGGTGGAGAGCGGAACTGAAGGAAGCATAATTTTTTTAAATCCCCTCTTGACGGGAGGGGATTTTTGATATACTATGTGTACTAGTAGTACTAGTACAGTTACAATGCAGTTGCAATATCGTTTTTGACCGAGGAGAAGAAAGGATATGACGCTTATTGACTGGCGGGACAGCCGCCCAATTTACGAACAGATCGTAGACAGGATAAAACACCTGATACTTCTGGACGTTCTCCGGCCCGGAGAACAGCTTCCGTCGGTAAGGAGCCTGGCTATGGAAAACGGAACGAATCCGAATACGGTGCAAAAAGCCTATGCAGAGCTGGAACGGCAGGGTGTTACCTACACCGTCAGGGGACGGGGAGTCTTCGTTTCCGAAACCGGCGTTCTGAAGGACAGGAAGAAAAATGAACTGATCGACAGTACCGTTCAGATCTTTAAGGAAGGAGAGGATCTGAATATCAGCCACAGGGAGATATATGAAGAGGCTGTGGCCCGTCTTAAGGGAGATGATCTTTCCGGAAAGAAGGCAGGAGAGAATGATTAAGATTGAGAATATTACTAAAACCTTCGGGGAAACAAAGGCGGTGAACAACGCTTCACTAACAATAAAAGAGGGAGAAGTATTCGGACTTATCGGTACGAACGGCGCCGGGAAATCAACCCTTATGAGGATGATGACAGGGATCCTGAGACCGGACATGGGAAGCATCCTTATAGATGATGATCCGGTTTACGACAGGCCGGACGTGAAGGAAAAGATATTTTTTATACCGGATGACGCCTACTTTTTCCCGAATGCCACTCCCGAGACGATGAGAGACTATTACGTTTCACAGTACCCCTCTTTTGACAGGGAGAGGTTCAATGAAATGCTTAAAGGCTTTAATCTGAGTCCCGTGAGAAAGGTTGCCGAATTCTCCAAGGGCATGAAGAAGCAGCTGTCTGTGCTCCTGGCGGTATCAAGCGGCGCAAAGTACATACTCTGTGATGAGACCTTTGACGGACTGGATCCGGTCATGAGACAGGGGATAAAGAGTATTTTCTCCAGCGATATGAACGACAAGGGGATAGTGCCGGTCATCGCCTCCCATAATTTAAGGGAACTTGAGGATATATGCGACCACATCGGCCTTCTCCATCAGGGAGGAGTCCTGCTGTCTGAAGACGTGACCAATATGAAGCTCAATCTTCAGAAGGTGCAGGTGGTGTTTAAGAGTGACGAGGACAGGGACAAAGCCATTGAAGGCCTGAATATCATTTTGTCGGAACAGAGAGGAAGGCTTAATACCTACACTATAAGAGGAGGGAGAGAAGAGATAGAATCTCATTTCAGAGGATCGGAGACCGTATTCTTCGAGGTTCTGAAGCTTTCTCTTGAAGAGATATTTATCAGCGAAACGGAGGTAGTTGGATATGACATCCGGAAATTCATCCTTGGTTAAATTCATAAATGAACAGAGAGCAATGATCTGGAGAAGGCTTCCCCTTGCGGCTCTGGCAGTGCTTGTTTACTTTATCTATGATGTATTCGGGACATTTATGGTACTGCAGATGCAGAGACTTGACATGTATTCCGAAACGCCCTTTGCGGTAAGGGGAGCGGAAGCGATCTCCAGCCTTATGGGAATAGGAGGACTCTACGTCATGATCTCCTTTACCGGGGCCGTGCTGCTTGGGGTCACAGGTTTTTCCTTCCTGTATAAATCCCAGACAGTGGATTTCTATGAGAGCCGGCCCGAAAAAAGGAGTACACGTTTTGCCAACATAATGATAAACGGCTTCCTGATCTACATGATACCTTCGCTCCTTGGCATGGCAGCAAGCTTCCTTATTGCTGTAGTTAACGGATGCGCACCTTCCTGGCTTTTACTGGATATGGTTTTCGGGTGGCTTTTTAATTCCGTTATCTTCCTTGCGGCATTTGGCATGAGCACGCTTGCTTCACTGCTTACCGGAACCATTGTTACCGCAGGACTTATGAGCCTTTTCTTTTTCGGAGCTGAGGTTCTTGTACGCCTGACTATCATGGGATACAGGGCTGCATATTATGCCACCTTTGATGTTGAAAAGGGTGACGGCATCCTTTCAAATATTTATACTTTCCCCGTTTTTACCCATATCAAGGCGGTGATTGATTACAAGTTTAAGGCACCGGATATGGGTCTTACGACAGAAACGATAATGGGAACGGCAATGAGCTGCCTTGGAGGCGCCGGTATCAACCTGCTTCTTTTTATCGTGACAACCGTTTTAGCCTATATAACCTATCAGAAGAGAAAGTCGGAGGATGCGGGGAAGGCTGTTGTCTTTAAGTACCTTGAGGTTTTCATTAAGGTTTTTGCAGGGATCTTCTTCTCTCTGGATGCCGGACTTTTCATATTCTTCTTCTTTAGTGAAGACAGGGTGATGAGCACGGGACCTGTGATCGTTACCATTATCATAGTTACTTTTGTAAGCTGCATCATCCTGGAGTCGATCTTTGCGATGAATGTGAGGATGGCGTTTAACAGGGCATACCAGATCCCGATCATCGCCGTTATCTCCATCGCCCTGCTCTTTATCTATAAGACAGGGATCACTGGCTATGATCACTATCTTCCTTCGGCAGATAAGGTTAAGACCTCTTATATAGTGAATTATAGTTATAATTCCAACTATTATGATGAGTCGGAAGTATATTTGGCCACCAGGGAATTCGTGGAACGGAACATGTTCCTGACCGACACCGATCAGGTACTTAAGCTTGCTGAAGTGGGAGAGGATGAGGCGATCTCTGTAAAACAGAACAACGTATATGATCCGGAGAACGGTGGTTATTGGGAAGCAGTGGTAGGATGGAGATTAAATGACGGCCGGGAAGTTACAAGAGAGATTCTGATCCCGGAGGATGTGGATGCAGGTCTTATGGACAATATCGTGGGCAGCGAAGAATTTATGAAGGGTGTGTATTTTCTGGATGACGTGATCCCGATCGTTGAAGGCACTAATAAGTCCGGAAAGAAGAGAACCTTTACTTTCAAGGTCAATACTGAGCACGGATGCCTGGAAACAAGGGATGATGTGGTCAGGGAGTTCCTCGAAGCGTACAAGATTGATCTCAGGCAGCATTATAACTTCACACTGGCTTCCTATGAGAATCCCGTGGGATATGCGGATCTCTATGACAACAGAAGCTATGATGTCTCATGGCCGATCTTCGCAAACTATGACCATACTATTGCCTTTCTTGAGTCAAAGGGACTCTGGGCAGGAGGCCTGATATCTCCCGATGAAGTGGAGATGATAATGATCGATAAGGGATACTATGATGAAGAGATCGATGAATACATCAGTGACTCACAGGAGATCAGGGACAGGAATGAGATAAACGAGGTTATGAATAACTCGATGTCATCAACTTTCTACAGCGCATGGCAGAGAAACGACAATATGGAGTACGGTGATTATTCTGTGGAAGTGCATCCAAAGGAAGGAGTACAGACGGAAGTGGCTTATAACGACGTCTATTACAGAACATTTTACAAGGGTAAGATCCCGGAATTCGTCATCAAATGATGGTGACAGTAAATAGCAACAGGAAAGGGGCAGCTTTTGCTGCCCCTCCTGCTGTATCATAAGGAAAAAAGTGTATCACTTGGATATCCTTGCTTTGATGAAATCCACCATGTTGTTTCCGCTTTCGATGCCGAGAGCGTAAGCCAGCTCTCCGTAGAGTGCGTGCTCGGCGGATTTAAGGAAATGCTCGTCCACTGTTGTGGCGGTGCGTCCCTTCTTTAAGCGCTCGTTCTTCCTTCTTAAGGTGGTCTTTATAAGACGCATGAGCTCCTTCGCATCATTCTGTACAAGAGCCTGAGAATATGCGTTCTGGCGGTTCTTTTCGCTTTCAACGGATATTTCATCCAGCTCGTTATATGAATCAATGACATCGAGAGCTTCCTTCTCCGTAAGAGGATCCCTGAGTGATCCTTCTCCGGTGCCGACAGCCACATATACCTTGCTGGCGGGTGACTCGGTGGGGATAAGATAATAATACTTGATATCATTGTCGCAGTCGGGAATATCGAGACTGGAAATATCAGTGATCTTACATAATCCGTCTACCTTATGAACAACATAATCTCCGGTTTTATACATGAGAGCTCCTTTCTGAAAGATAGGATAACGGACGATCCGATATCCTTTGTAACCTAAATTAAACCGTGCAAATGAGATTTTAACACTTAAAAATCAAAAATGTAAGATATATTTTTCTACAAATTATATGCGGATTTTTTGGGCTTCTTTGATAAATATCCTCATGTGCCGGACGTGACAATTCCTCTTTGATTTGGTAAAATATATGCTATGTTGATCGAATTTATCGGGGCTGACCATGAAGTAACAGGCAGCTGCCACTATCTTAATGTAAACGGAAAGAACATCCTTGTTGATTATGGCATGGAGCAGGGACGGAAGCTGTACGAGAACGTGGATCTTCCGGTGCCTGCGGCAGAGATCGATTATATCCTTCTGACCCATGCCCATATCGATCACTCGGGGCTGCTTCCCCTTGCCTATAAAAAGGGCTTCAGGGGTCAGGTCTATGCCACCAATGCTACGGCAAAGCTCTGCAATATCATGCTCCGTGACAGTGCCCATATACAGACCTTTGAGGCAGAGTGGAGAAACAGGAAAGCGAGACGTAATTCCAACATCGAATCCTTCGTTCCCCTGTATACCATGGAGGATGCGGACGGAGCCATAAGGCTTCTTCATCCCGTGGGATATAAGGAGATGGTGCATATCGCCGACGGCATAGACGTGAGGTTCACGGATGTGGGACATCTTCTGGGCTCTGCTGCCATAGAGCTTTTCCTTACGGAGGACGGGGTTTCAAGGAAGATCGTCTTTTCCGGGGATGTGGGAAATACGGATCAGCCCATTATCAAGGATCCTGAGGCTGTAGACGGCGCAGACTATGTGCTCATCGAATCCACCTACGGCGACAGGCTCCATTCCGAGGTGAAACCGGATTACGTCAAAGAGCTTTCCGAGGTTCTTAAACGCACCTTTGAAAGGGGCGGAAATGTGGTGATCCCCTCCTTTGCGGTGGGACGCACACAGGAGCTTCTGTATTTCATAAGGGAGATCAAGGAGCAGGGTCTCGTGGGAGGTTTTGAGGACTTCCCCGTATATGTGGATTCCCCTCTTGCAGTGGATGCCACCAGTATTTTCGGGAAGAGTTCCCTGGAGTGCTATGACGAGGAGGCCACGGCACTGTTGAATAAGGGCATCAATCCTCTGTCCTTCACCAATCTGAACCTGTCAATAACACCTGATGATTCAAAAAATATAAACTTTGATGATGAGCCAAAAGTCATTATCTCTGCTTCCGGAATGTGTGATGCGGGACGGATAAGGCATCATCTTAAGCATAATCTCTGGCGGAAGGAATCCACCATTCTCTTCGTCGGATACCAGTCTGTAGGCACGCTGGGCCGGGCCCTCATTGAAGGCGCCAGGACCGTAAAGCTTTTCGGAGAAGAGATCTCCGTCAATGCAGAGATAGGCATGTTGACGGGACTCAGCGGACATGCGGATCAGAAGGGGCTTATAAACTGGCTTACAGAGGGCTTTGATCCGGAAAAGACCAAAAAGGTCTTCATAGTTCACGGGGAAGACAAGGTAACGGACGGCTTTGCGGCACTGCTGAATAAGGAATACGGCTATAAGACCTATGCTCCTTACAGCGGTACCAAGTTCGATCTTCTGAAAAACGAGTTCGTTGAAGAGAAGAGCGGTGTGCAGGTTGTCAGGAAGACAGTTCACACCCGTATCAGTACTGTATTTGAAAGGCTTCTTTCTGCCGGCGAGCGTCTCATGGGCATCATAAAGAAGTATGAACACGGGGCAAATAAGGATATGGCCCGCTTTGCGGATCAGATCAACGCCCTGTCGGATAAATGGGAGAAATAACAAGTGATACTCATAGCTGCCGTTGATAAGAACTGGGGGATCGGAAAGGATAATGAGCTTCTGACCCACATCCCTGCGGATCAGAGATTCTTCCGTGAGACCACCACCGGCAATGTGGTGGTGATGGGGAGAAGGACCCTGGAGAGCTTTCCCGGAGGAGAGCCTTTACGGAACAGGACAAATATAGTCTTAACCCGTAACCTTTCTTATAAAAAAGAGGGTGTTATGGTATTTCATGATATGGATACCCTTCTTGAGGAATGCGGGAAATATCCCAAGGATTCTGTTTTCTGTATCGGAGGGGCCTCCGTCTATAAGGAATTCCTTCCCTATTGCGACAAAGCTTTGATCACGAAGATCGACGAGGAATACGAGGCGGATGCCTTTTTTCCGGATCTTGACAGCCTTCCTGAGTGGAAGATAACCTATACCAGCGAAGAACAGACCTATTTTGATCTGATCTATCATTTCGTAACATATGAAAAGGAGTAGATATTTATGTCCATCGTAAGATTGAAACCCGCCTATTTTGATGATATGTGGGGCGGGAGCAAACTGAAAAAGGAGTATAACAAGTCAGAATATCCGGGTTATGTGCTTTCGGAGACATGGGAACTGTCCTGTGACGAGGAGCACCCCACCATGATAGACAGCGGATCCTACAAGGGAAAGACCCTGAAGGAATTCTTCGAGGCGGAGGGGGAGAAGGCTCTCGGCACAAATTACAGCCGTTTTGATGAATGGCCTCTTTCCGTGAAGTTCATCGATGCCCACCAGAATATCTCAATTAAGGTTCATCCCAGTGATGAATATGCCGATAAAAAAGGACTTCCGAAGGGAAATGACGAGTGCTGGTATATACTGGATGCCCTTCCCAATGCCGGTATCTTCTACGGGGTTGACAGAGATGTCACCATCGAAGAGTTTGAAAAGATGGTCAGGGACAACACCTTTAAGAAGGTACTTCACTTCCAGCCTGTTCAGAAGGGGGAGGTATACTACTGCGGTCCCGGACTCCTCCACTCCATCGGAGCCGGCCTTGTGGTGCTGGAAGTAAAGCAGATGAAGCAGGTAAAATACAGAGTTTATGACTTCGGACGGGTAAAGCCTGACGGAAGTCCCAGAGAACTCATGATAGATGAAGCAAAAGAAGCGGCTGTTCTTAAGAAGGACATTCCCCTCAAGGATATGCACGGCCACATCTGCGACTGTGATACCTTTAAGATCGATAAGGTACATGTGAACGGGGAGACTGATCTTAAGACCGACGGCAGCAGCTTCCATCATCTTCTCGTTATAGACGGGGATATGATTTTGACTTCGGATGATAAGAGGATGGAGCTCTTAAAGGGGAACGGGATCCTTATCACTGCGGATCACGGAGAATATAAGCTTAAGGGTCACGGAGATGCGCTTGTTATAACAGTCTGAAGTGCCTTTTGTCTTTTCGTTTTATGGATAAATCCTATGACAGTATTCCCATGGGTGTGGTTCTTAAAACCCTGGGAAGCGAAATAAAGGAATTCAAATTTGATTCCATCATGACCCCGGTGTCCATGATATTTGAGGTCATAATGGAAATGATCATACCATATCTCATGGCATCAATCATAGACAGGGGAGTTACGGTGGGTGATACGGGTCATATCCGTTCCACCGGAGCTGTCATGGTTGTTGTCGCCTTTCTCGGGCTCCTTTCAGGTATTATGGGAGCTCATTTTGGTGCAAAGGCTTCTGCGGGACTGGCGAAGAATTTAAGAAACCGGATGTTCGGAAATATCCAGAACTACAGCTTTCCGAACCTTGATAAGTACTCCACCGCCGGCCTTGTCACCAGACTCACAACAGATGTTTCCAATGTTCAGAACGCATACCAGATGATACTCCGTATGTTCATGCGGGCTCCCTCATCAATAATCATCGCCATGGTGATGGCGTTCTATATCAATGCGAGGCTGTCCTTTATCTACCTTCTGGCAGTCCTTTTCCTTGCGGTCTTTGTTTTTGTACTTATGGGGCGGGTGACAAAGTATTTTGCAGAGGTATTCACAAAATATGATGACCTTAATGAGAGCGTACAGGAGAACGTCTCCGGCATAAGGGTCGTGAAGGCCTTTGTACGTGAGGAGTATGAAAAGAAAAAGTTCTTTTCCGCCACTGACAACATATATAGGATGTTTGTCAGGGCTGAGAAGATGGTCATATTGAACATGCCTGTCATGCAGTTTACAGTATATGCCTGCATCCTGCTTCTAAGCTGGTTCGGAGCAAATATGATAGTGGGGGGATCCCTTACCACCGGAGAGCTCATGAGTTTACTTGCCTACTGCATGAATATCCTTATGTCTCTTATGATGCTGTCAATGATATTTGTGATGGTGAGCATGTCCAGCGCCAGCGCCAGGCGTATTACGGAGGTTATTTTAGAAACGCCCGTTATCAAAAATCCGGAGGATCCGGTATATGAAGTGAAGGACGGAAGCATAGTCTTTGAAAAGGTGTCCTTTTCCTACTACGGAGAAAAGGGCGGCAGGGTATTAAAGGATATAGATCTTGAGATTAAGAGCGGCGAGACCATAGGAATGATAGGCGGTACCGGAAGCTCCAAGTCAAGCCTCATAAACCTGATAAGCAGGCTCTATGATGTTACTGCCGGATCGGTAAAGGTCGGGGGAAGGGATGTTCGGGAATATGATCTAAAGGCACTTCGGGATAATGTGGCCCATGTCCTTCAGAAGAATGAGCTCTTTTCCGGAACCATACTGGATAATCTCCGCTGGGGCAGAGAGGATGCCACGGAAGAGGAATGCAGGGAAGCCTGCGCTCTTTCCTGCGCCGATGAGTTTATTGAAAGATTTCCCGGTAAATATGAGACCATGATAGAGCAGGGAGGGGCGAATCTCTCCGGAGGCCAGAAGCAGAGACTCTGTATAGCGAGAGCCCTTCTGAAAAAGCCGAAGATACTGATCCTTGACGATTCCACCTCGGCGGTGGATACGGCTACGGATGCGAAGATAAGACAGGGTTTCAGGGATTATATCCCGGGCACCACGAAGATCATCATCGCACAGAGAATATCGAGCGTTATGGATGCTGACCGCATCATTGTTATGGATGACGGGCGGATCTCGGGGTTTGCCCCGCATAGCGAGCTTCTTGAAAATAACAGTATCTACAGGGATGTATACGAGTCCCAGTTCAGCGGAGCGGGTTTAAGCGACTTTGATGAGCAGGGAGCATGAGCGATAAAAGCAGGTTTTTTTAGGAGCATATAGTTGGCTGAAGAAAAGGTAAGAGAATTTCATGGGCGGAGACAGCCCCTTCCCGGAGTAAAGGTCAAAGACCCGGGAAAGATCTTCAAACGTATCATGGAACGGATACTGAAGAGATACAGAGGGCGGATCGTCATAGTGATCATATGCATTTTTATCGGCGTGCTTTCCAGCGTTCAGGGCACCTTGTTTTTAAGGACCCTTATTGACGGATATATCCTGCCCATGCTGCAGAATAACAGCCGTGATTTCAGTCCCCTCCTGAAGGCCATGACCAGGGTTGCCCTTATATATGCTCTTGGTATCGCAGCCGGGTACATACATCAGAGGCTGATGGTTGAGATATCCCAGGGGACCTTGAGGGATTTAAGGTGTGAGCTCTTTGAGAAGATGGAGAGCCTTCCTATAAAATATTTTGACACTCACGCCCACGGGGATATAATGTCAGTATATACAAATGATATTGACACACTGAGGCAGATGATAAGCCAGTCCCTGCCCCAGTTCCTGAATTCGCTGATAACAGTCGTCAGTGTACTTGTCAGCATGCTGTTTTTGAATATACCCCTTACCCTGCTTACACTATTCATGGTAGGTATATCTTTTTTTGCGTCAAAGACGGCGACTGGCATTTCCGGGAAATTCTTTAAATCCCAGCAGTCCTCCTTGGGATCCTTAAACGGATTTATTGAGGAGATGATGACGGGACAGAAGGTGGTAAAGGTATTCTGCCATGAAGAAGAGGCTATAAGAGAATTCAGTAAAAGGAACGAGGAGCTGTTTCAAAGCTCCTATAATGCAAACCAGTATTCCAATATACTGGGTCCCATAAATGCCCAGCTCGGCAATATAAGCTATGTCCTCTGCGCCGTATGCGGAGGCTTTCTTGCGGCAAGCGGTATTTCCGGGCTGACCCTCGGAGGACTGGCCTCCTTCCTTACATTTAACAGAAGCTTCAATATGCCTATCAGCCAGATCAGCACCCAGTTCAATTTTGTGATCATGGCCATGGCAGGAGGTGAGAGGGTATTTGCCCTTCTCGACGAGGAGCCTGAGAAGGATGAGGGCTATGTGATGCTTGTTAATGCCGAAAGGAATGAGGACGGTTCCTTAAGGGAGACAGACAGGCGTACCGGGCTATGGGCCTGGAAGCACTATCACAGTGCCGAAGGTACCACAGACTACATAGAATTAAAGGGCGATATCACCATGGACGGAGTGGATTTCTCCTATGACGGGAAGCGTACCGTACTCCATGATGTGAAGCTCTACGCCGTAAGCGGGCAGAAGATCGCCTTTGTGGGATCCACGGGGGCCGGAAAGACCACCATAACGAATCTCATCAACCGCTTCTACGATATTCAGGACGGGAAGATCCGTTTTGACGGTATCAATATAAATAAGATAAAGAAGGGTGACCTTAGACGCTCCCTTGGTATGGTGCTGCAGGACACAAACCTCTTTACCGGCACCATAATGGAGAATATCCGTTTCGGAAGGCTGGATGCCACTGACGAAGAGGTGATAAATGCGGCGAAGCTTGTAAGCGCCGATAACTTCATCAGAAATCTTCCGGAGGGGTATGACACTGTGATCACCGGGAACGGTGCATCCCTGTCCCAGGGACAGAGACAGCTCCTGTCCATTGCCAGGGCGGCCCTTGCCGATCCTCCGGCGCTCATCCTGGACGAGGCCACGAGCTCCATAGATACCAGAACCGAGAAACAGATACAGGAGGGCATGGATTCCCTTATGAAAGGGCGCACGAGCTTTGTAATAGCTCACAGACTGTCCACTGTTAAGAACGCGGACTGTATCATGGTGCTGGAGAACGGCAGGATAAGGGAGAGGGGAAGCCACGAAGAACTCATGAAGGAAAAGGGCAGGTATTACCAGCTCTATACCGGACTAAAGATAGCAAATTAACCTGACGGAAAAAAGTCTGTAATAATTATTAAAAAATTTTTAAAACCTTTTTCGCCTGGGGTTGTACTATAGTATAGCCGATTAAAAAAGGGTAATTTCCCGGAATGCTCTGAACGGAGACCGGGCAGCTTTTGTTTTTTGAGATGCAATGTGCCTTGCATTGAGAGAAATGGGGGATGTTTGGACGAAGGGCAAGGGACTTTCGGGGATAAAACCTCATCTCACAGCACCGGATAAAGGTGCTGTGGGATTTCAAGATGAGACACCAAAGGAGGAAAAGGTAATCGGAGCTAGATAATGGAAGTTGATCCTAAGCTCAAATCGGCTGTTGAAAAACTTAAGAGCGGGAATGATGAAGCCTTTAACGAGGTATATCAGAAGACTTACAACTATGTATACTTCCGCGCAAAGCAGGTCATGAAGAATGAAGATGACGCTATGGACCTGATGCAGATAGTGTATATGGAGGCGTATAAGTCCATCAAGAACCTTGATAAGGCGGAGAGTGTTTATTCCTGGCTCAGTTCGATTACCTTCAGGCAGGGAATGAAGATATTCCAGAAAAAGAAAGAAATATTGCTGGATGAGGACTTCGAGAACATTTTTGATTCTGTGGAGACCTCAGACATCGATTCCAGGCCGGAGCTCTCACTGGAGAGGAAGGAGCAGCAGCGGCTTGTGGCTGAGCTCATTGACTCTCTTCCCGAAGTACAGCGCGCCACCATGGTGGCTTTCTATTATGACAATATAAAGATCGAAGAGATCGCCGAAGTTATGGACTGCTCTGTAGGAACCGTAAAGAGCAGGCTTAGTTATGCGAGACAGGCTCTTAAAAAGAAGCTGGAAGCTGCCGAAAAGAACGGCGGCGTAAAGGGTGCGGGCAAGATGGCTCTCACCGGAGCGGTGATCTTCGGAGCGGTTCAGATATTATCTGAGGAAACGGTTTTAGCGGCACCGGTTGCGGCAGGTGTTTTCACCAACATCTGTTCCGGACTTGGTATAGCTGCTACGGGTGCGGCGATAGCCGGTACGGCACTTGCCGGAGGCGCAGGTATATCTGCGGCAACGGGTACGGTGGCAGGTACGGCGACTGCTGCGGGCATAGCCGGAACAGCAGCGGCCGGAACAGCAGCTACAGCGGCAGGGACTGCAGCTACGGCAGCAGGTACTGCGGCGGCGGCAGGAGCAGGGACGGCAGCTGCGGGAACAGCGGCCGGCGCTGCAGGAGCGGCGGCAGGTACGGCGGCAACGGCAGCAGGAACGGCTGCGGCGGGCGCAGGAGCTGCAAAGGGTCTTGCAGTGGCAGTGGCAGTAGCGGTAGCCGGAACCGGAGGTACGGTAGGTACCACGATCTACAGGAATTCGGTATCATCTGCGGATAAGGTTTCCGCCAATGAGGAAGCGGACTTTGATGCAGTAGACATAATCGAGAGCACGGTAAGTACAGATGTTGAGGAGACGGTTGCAGGCCTTGAGACTCCTACAGAGGGTATCATCCCTACGGAAGAGGCTTCCACCATTCCTTCTCCCGAGAATGAGGGCGTGGAGACATCAGGTACCGAGACACCGGGAGAAAACGGAAAAGAGGTCAGCGCTAACCTGATCGACGAGACAGCCGGGACCGAGGAAACTCCTTCAGAAGATGAGGATGAAGAGGACGAGTACGGCATGTCAAAGAAGCTAAAGAAGCATATCGCTTCTGCAGTTGCTTCCCTCTTTATGGCAGGCTCGGGCAATCTGGTGAGCGGTGCTGTGACCAATGAAAATCTGGAAGCGGCATACATCCTTGAGAATTCGCTTTTCAAATCCAAAAAGGAGATACGTTCACTTTCCGGCAATTCCATATTCTTAAGCAGGCCGCAGGTCAATAATTCCATTAAGGAAGGTGATGTGATCATCGTGGACGGTACCTTTGATGTGGGAAGGACCGATGAGAACGGCAATATCCTCTATGAGAATTTCGCCTTTGTATTAAAGGGCACTAAGTCAGAGGACAAGGGCGTCTTCGGACACTTCAATGCATCGGATCTTTCCATCAGCCGCATAGGTGAGAAGCTGGAAGACCTGAGCGCGTTGGATAATAAGAAGGAGACGGCTTCCGTAAACGAAGCTCCGAAGAAGGAGGAGGCGATCGTTGAAAACCCGCTTCCCGTTCCGGAGCAGGGGATAGAAATACCGCATTCCGAGATACCGGAGACGGAGGGGCTCGTCCTTGTTGAACAGGGCGGCGGCACCGTATCCGAGGGCGGTTCATGAATCAGGATTATTTCACGGAGAGAGTAAATTAAAGGATAAAGAAAAAGCAGTCCGGATCTAATGGACTGCTTTTTCAATGGTATCAAGAAGCCGGAGGTTGTCTTCGTGGGACATGAAGCAGATACGGATATATCTGTTGTCTAAGAAGGGGAAGGTGCAGCAGTTTCTTATCATCATCTTTTCTTTGATACAGGCTTCAAAGACAGTGTCGGCGTTGGAATGGTCCGAATCCACACGGAAAAGCACAAAATTGGCACTTGGTTCGTAAACCGTCACGTTATCCATTTTTCTGAGCCTTTCCGTCACGTAGGAACGCTCGTTTCTTATAAGAGCCGCAGTGCGCTCTATATAGTCCCTGTCCTTAAACATCTCGGGACCCGCCGTGTCAGCCAGGGAATTTATGCTCCAGGGGTTGAGCCTTGCCTTTATCTCACGTATAAGATCCCGGTTTCCGGTTACGGCGTAGCCGAGTCTGAGCCCCGGGGCCGCGAAGAATTTGGATACGCCCCTTATGATAAATAAGTTATTGTAGTAGTCCGTAAGGGGGATCCCCTCCTTTTTCTCCCTGTCATCCACAAATTCGATATAGGTTTCATCCACCATCACAAAGACATCCCTTTCCTTGCAGATATCCATGATCCTTCTCAAGGTGCTTCTGTCAATGGTGGTGGAGGTGGGGTTATTGGGGTTGCAGATTATCAGCATATCCATATCGGATTTCAGGGCTTCATCGAAGCGGTCAAATTCCAGGGCAAAGGCCTCCTTCTCCTTAAGCTGGAAATAGTAGCTCTTTCCTCCGGCGAGGGACAGCTCGCGCTCGTATTCCGAATAGGTGGGGCCGATGATCAGGCTTTTCTTAGGCTTTTTTATATCTATTATCATGGAGATGAGTTCGGTGGAACCGTTTCCCGGGATGATCTTTTCCGGATCCGTTCTGCAGTAGGATGCAAGGACCGCCTTCAGTTCCTTGTATTCCCTGTCTGGATAGGAGGAGATACAGTCTATCTTTTCCTGAACGGCCTTTTTAAGAAGAGGAGAGATCCCTAAGGGATTTACATTGGCGGAAAAGGAAATGATGTCCTCCTTCTTTATGCCGTATATCTGCTCTATCATCTCCAGATCGCT
>CADBTX010000103.1 GCA_902797705.1 uncultured Lachnospiraceae bacterium
AATGAAAACATTCCCATATCCAAGCTCCTTCATCTGGGTGTTCATCTGGTCATAGGCCACACTGGCTTTATGGCTGGTGCCGTGTCCCAGGAAAACAAAGGCCGTTCCCTTCTTATCGGCATCATCAACGCTGTCAAATCCCGCAACTGCAGCGGCTTCAGCAGCAAGAGCCTCTGCCACCGCCTTCTTATCCTCATTGACTATAGCGGCATCATCACTTGCTTCCCCAAGGAGAGGCTCCGAGATCACTACCTTCTCAAAATCCCCTGAATGTGCTTCCACCGCTTCTGAAAGCTCGTCATACTCCGCACCGTGCATCAGATGTGTGGGCTGTATGATAAGGTTCTTAACCCCGTTATCTTTTGCACGCTGAAGGGCCTGCTCCACATTGTCGATATTCTCGTTGTCCCTTGCCAGAATGTGATTGATTATGATCTGGGCCGTAAAGGCTCTTCGAACCGACCAGTCGGGGAAAGCCTCGATAAGAGCCCTCTCAATCCCTCCAATGGTGGCTGTGCGGCTGTCATTAAAGGAAGTACCGAAGCTTACCACCAGGATCTCATTCTCCCCTATCCCGTCCTGATTTAAGGGGTCGTCCTTTGAGGCATCTCCTGTATCACGCCCGAAGTAATCGGGATCAGCAAACTCACCTTCCACCAGCTCTTTTTCCTCGTCGGTAAGTTTATCCCAGGCCTCTTTGGCCGCCCTGCACTGTTCTTCGGTCTCGGGAGTCCACTGCTGGACATAGATGGCATCGATAAGCTCTGCCACCTTATCCGCTTTCTCCTGTGGATCCTCCGTCTCTTCAGAAGGCTTTGCTTCCGGCTGGTCTTCCCCGGTCTCTGATGCCTGGATTTCTTCCGTGGTCCCGGATTCTGCAGAAGCCTCTGAAGCCTCACCGGTTCCGGCATTCCCGGCGGCTGTTCCTGCGCCTCCACAGCCTGCAAGCAGGGAAACCGCCATGCTCACAGTTAAAATAACACTTACTATCTTTGCTTTCATATTACCAATCCTCCCGTGGTTAAATGAATATATTCCTCTTCAAAGGCAGGTCTCCTGACTTACGGAGTTACGTCTTTCCTTCCCTTCCCGATGACAGTTCCGATCAGTGGTGACACAGGAAATACTAACCGCTTACAGTGACGGGTTCGTACAGGACTCTCACCTGTTTCCCTATTCTCCGGCGCAGAAATCCTTTTCCGATCCCCGCCGGCACCTTTGAAGCAAAATGTTGCAAGGGCTATTCTAGCACATATCCCGATTTTATAAAAGAAAAACCCTTGTCATCAATATCAAAGAGATCTTCTATCCTGCCCTCATTAAACACCTCTGAACTGCTGCCGTATGCGAAGACCCCGTTCTCCTTAAAGGCCAGGAGCTTGTCCGAAACCTTTCCCCCAAGAAACACCTCATGAAGGGACATGATCACCGTGACACCCTTCTCACGGCACAGATATTTCAGGATATCCAGCATCTCAAGCTTATATCTGATGTCCAGATATGACATGGGTTCATCCATTATGATGAGCTCCGGTTCCTGGCAAAGGGCTCTGGAAAACAGTATCCTCTGCTTTTCCCCGTCGCTTAAGCTGTTGAACTGCCTGTCTGCGATATCCGCGGTTCCTGTAAGGGAAATGACGTCATCCACAGCCTTATGGTCATTATCCGAAAGCACTCCGAATCTTCCGGTATATGGATACCGCCCGCATTCTATGAGCTCCCTTCCTGTCATATATTCCGTCTTTATCCGGTCCGTCAGCAGCAGTGCTATCCGCTTTGACAGTTCATCCTCCCTGTAAGCCGTGATCTCCCTGCCATCCAGTATCACCCTTCCGCTTAAAGGTTCCAGCAGGCCGGAAATACTCCGTAAAAACGTGGATTTCCCGGATCCGTTCGGTCCGATCACGGACAGTATCTCCCCCTTTTTAAGAGAGATGCTGATATCCGATACAACCTTTTTTCCCTTATATCCGACAGAAAGCTCCTCTGTTCTGAAATACATATCTATGACCTCTTTCTCCCTATCAGCATGAATATCACCACAGGAGCCCCCAGTATACCCGTTACCGTGCTAATAGAGAGCTCTGTAGGTGAAAAAGCCAGACGGGCTATGAGATCGCATATACTTACAAATACCGCACCTGATAAAAAGACCGCAGGGATGATCACAAGTGTCTTCGAGGTATTTAAGGCGCGTTTCGTGAGAAAGGGAACCGCTATCCCCACAAAGGATATGGGTCCCGGAAATGCTGTAACAAGGGCTGAAAGAAGGCTTGATAAAAGGATTATCACCACCCTGAAGAATCTCACATTTACTCCAAGGCTCTTAGCATAATTCTCTCCCAGTAAAAAAGCTCCTATGGGCTTTGAAAACATGAGTGTGATCATAAATCCTAAAACGGTGAAAACAGCCGCTATCCCAACATCATTCCATGAGGTGCCGGAAAAGCTTCCAAGGGACCATGCGTGAAGATTCACGATGTTTGAATCCTCGGCAAAATTCATTATGAAATCCGTAAGCGCTGAGGAAATGTATCCGATCATGATACCGGCGATAAGAAGAGTTGCGTTGTCTCTTATTTTTTTGAGATAAGCAGTATGAAAAGAGTTGCTAACAGGGATCCCCCGAAGGAAGAGACCACCATCCCGAGGGATGAGATCCCAGCGAATGATCTTAAAGAGATGATAAGAGTAAGGGCCACCATAAGCTTTGCCCCCGAGGATATCCCCAGTACAAAGGGACCGGCGATCGGATTATTGAAAAAGGTCTGGAGAAGATATCCGGAAAGTGCCAGCGCTCCTCCGAGGAGCGCAGCCATAATGATCCTCGGAAGCCTTATCATCATAAGGATGGTATACTCTTTGCTCTCTCTGCCGCCTCCGGAGAGAATGGAAACTATCCTGTCAAAGGGTATCTCCACATTTCCAAGAGTTATATTCACAATGGTTACCGTGACCAAAAGAAAAATGAGCCCCGCAAAAACATAGGCAAATCTTCCGTTTTTTTCCCTGATCTTATCTGCGCTCTGATCCATGGGACTTAGTTTAAGACATTTTTCTTAAAAATTCCATACCGCTCTCTTCGCCGGAAAGCATCCTGTTAACGTCTCCGGAGAGCTTATACATGGAAACGGTTGACTGATAGAATTTCTTATCCAGGAGAAATACATGATCTTCCTTTACAGCCTTAAAATCGGCAATAAGCCCGGACTTTGCCTCAAGATCGGAAATAGAACGGACCGAAGCGTCAATCGTGGCGTTATAGATGAGATAATCCGCATCGGAAGCCATATTGTAGAGATCCTCAATGGAAAGAGAGGTTCCCGCATTATCGGACCCCCCAGGGTCCATACCGGAAAAGGCGTTTTCTCCCCCTCCCCGTATAATAATATCTGTTATATAATCCTCATTTCCTCTTATGACCGCAAGACCGGCATTGCTGATATAAAACAGAGCCACCTTCTTCCCGCTTTTTTCGTAGCCTTCATACTCACTCATTGCCCTTTTGGTTTCATCAAATACCTGATCCGCCCTGTCCTCTTTCCCAAGCATTGCGGCATAGGCGTATATCCACTCTCCCTTTCCCGCAGCTGTTTTTTCATAGCTGGAATAATCGGTGAATACCGGGATACCGATATTAATAAGCTGCTCTTTTATCTCAGGAGTATGAAGTATCATCGTGGACTCTATGGCGAGGGAGCAGCCGCCGTCAAGGAGCATTTCAAAGTCCGGAGCCCTGTATTTCCCCGCGTAAACCATACTCCCATCTTCCAGCGCCTCTTTTGGTGCCTCTATGTCCCATCCCTCCCTATCGGTGCCGGTATAGCGGACACGGTTAAGACTCCCAAGGGCGTCAAACATGGACATAGCGCCGCTTGCGGCAAGATAGATATTTTCAGTCCTGTCTATCATAGTCATGGCTTCCGGCAGGCTTTCCATAAGCTCCCGTGAAGGAGTCTCACCCTCCGGAACAATGAGATATGAGGAACCGTCTGCCACGGATATCACCTTATATCCTCTGTCATAATAAAAAACATCAAAGCATTCGGCGTATTTAAGGTCCAGGCCCTTATTGAACCTTAACCCCTTAAGCCTGGGAGCGTCGGCATCGGAAAAACCACGTTTTACTATACTGTCTCCCGATGAGCGAAAAACCTTCGTCTCCTCCTCATTCCTGCCGCTATTTCCAGAGGCCCCGGACAGATCCGCCCCGGCCTTTTCATTTTCATCTAAAGAGATATACAGGGTATACTCGATCTCATGGGGTCTGGACATAGCGGTAGTACAGCCGAGGATCTTAAATTCCTCATCAAGAACGGCCGGGATCATAAAAGAAGAACTGTCCTCTGTATGGCTCCCTTCATACTCCACTCCGTTGACCTTCACGTAAGAGTAGTACGGGCTTGAAAAGACGATATGGGCATTAACCTCATGTCCCTGTATCTCAACCTCATCACAGGTGATATTTATCTTTCCGCTTCCTCCGCTGAATGAAAAGGTTCCCGGCTTTACGGATCTCCTCCCGCAGCCCGTCAAAATGACCGATGCCGAAAACAATACCAATGCGAAGAGCAGTATCAATATTTGCTTTATTTCGCTTTTTTTGTGCATTTTTCTATGATATACTTAATTCAAGCTGGGTGATGCGACAACCCTTTGCCAATTTGAACCTACATTGATTTTAAACGGGAAACCGGATGATCTGGGGCAATGTCAGGCCTCCTTGTCAGAGGAAGACAGCACCCCAGGCGATGGTCACCCACCTGGCGTAAGCTAGGAGTCAAACGGTGAAGGGAACGGTCACCCGGTCCTTGTCTAATCCCGCATATTTCCTGAGTTCCTCTTTTTCCTCCGCGCTCAAGCAGGGTTCAAGAGCCTTAAACACGGATTCCTGATAATCAAGATAGTATTTTAATTCCGTTTCCGTCATAAGTGAACGGTCTATCCCCCGGTCATCAATGGGCGCAAAGGTCAGGTTTTCGAACTCAAGGAAGCTGCCATCCTCTGTCTTTTTCCAGTCCCTTACTACGAGCAGATTCTCAATCCTGATACCGTATCTTCCCGCTCTGTATACTCCCGGCTCATCTGTTACGCACATTCCGCTCTTTAATCCGGCCTGTTCTCCCTGGGCTCTCCATCTTATGTTATGCGGGCCCTCATGCACATTCAGGATATAGCCCACACCGTGTCCGGTACCGCACTTATAATCCTTGCCCTCATCCCACATACGCTTTCTGGCAAGTATGTCAAGATTCTGCCCGGTACATCCGGAGAGCCAGCGGGCATTCATGAGGTTCAGCATTGCACAGGCGGTAAGAGTGTAGTCGTGCCTCTCCTCCTCCGTAATGTCACCAAGGACGATAGTCCTCGTAACATCTGTTGTGGCGCCGTTATACTGTCCTCCGGAGTCCACAAGCAGCATTTTTTCAGGCTTTAATCGGACTTCTCCCATGCTTCCCGGCTCGTAATGCATCATTGCGGCATTTTCCCCGTAGGCGCTGATGGTTCCAAAGGACAGATCGCGGAATTCAGGGATCTCCTTTCTGTACTTCAGAAGAAGCTCCGCCGCCGAAATCTCCGTAAACTCCTCATCCCCTATGTGTTTGACCAGATAGAGCATGAACCTTGTCAGAGCAAGGCTGTCCTTCAGGTAGATCTGTCTCATATTCCGAAGCTCAGTCTCATTTTTTACCGCCTTCATATCCACTGTCGGATTTACCCCGGGGATCAGAACACAGTTCTTTTTCAGCTGCTTATAAAGACTGTAATTTACCTGGCCGGGATCTATCATAACGCGCGTTTTTGGCTGCAGGTGCCGGATATATTTCTTAATATTTCCGTACTCCATTATCATGGTATCCGCCTTGTCCAGATGAGCCCGCAAAGCGGAAGTCACAGCCCCGCCCTGCAGGAACAGTACCGATACGTCTTCGGAGATATACGCATAGCTCATCAGCACCGGATTATAGGCCACATCATTACCCCTTATATTATAGAGATACATGATATCATCCAGTTTTGTGAGAAAGAGTGAATCCGCCTTTTTCTCCCTGAGAATGTTTCTCACCCTTTCAAGCTTCTTCTCCGGACTCTCTCCGCAGAGCTCATCACTTAAAACCTCAGCCTGACTTATGGGAAAGGGGGCCTTTTCATATAGATCACACGTGATATCTTTCTTGTAGCTGAGCTTAAAGCCCTTTTCCTTACCGATCTTTGCAAAGCGCCTTCCCTTTGAAGCAGTGACCGTCATTCCGTCAAAACCGAAAACATCCTTTGCCTTCAGCTCTTTCTCCAGAAACTCATAAATATCCGGCACCCCTTCTTCGCCCATTTTCATAAGAGCGATCCCGCTGTCCGATAATTCCCTCTCAGCCTGGACAAAGTAGCGCCCGTCAGTCCAGAGATACGCATTTTTCTCCGTCACCAGAAGATCGCCGTTTGATCCCGTAAACCCCGAAAAATACTCGCGCACCTTGAAATGATCACTGACATACTCGGAATTGTGATGATCCGCTGTTGTGATGTAATAGGCCGTGATACCGTTTTTTTTCATGGCCTTCCTTAAAGCCTCAAGTCTCTTTACCGTTCCCTCTGACATTATCATCCTTTCTCTGCCGCCAGCTTAGGCATTCATTTCCTTATTTACCGTCTCCGGTCATGTACCGACAATAAAGGGATCCACCTCTATAAGATCAAGTTCCGGATACTCATTTGAACAGTCTCCGGATCCACCGGAAAAAATATAGATACAGTCCCCCGGATGCTCCTTCGCGCTTTGTGCCGCCAATTCTTCCGTGTTCAAAAAGGCCTGCCTTCCAAATTCAAAATCGTTTATGGTCATATCATTATCCACCGCCAGAAAAGAAAGAGCAAACAATTCTTCGTGTGTAAACTCCCCCTTATCCATAAAGACCATGTGACGATATTTTCCTGAAGAGGCCAGTTCATCTAAGTAGCTGTCATTTAAGATATTCCTGTACTCTTCCTTACTCCGGATCTCCATTGCCTTGGCCGAGATCCCGGGATAAAGATCCGAAAGCTGAACATATATCAGGAGCAGCAAAAAAACGATCCATGCTGCTCTACGTGATCTTTCACCTTCGCTGCCCTTTTCTCCCATAAACTTTTCCCCGGCTTTTGAAAGAATAAAAAAGCCTCCGGTCATAAGAAGATATATATCTGTCCATGCAAACCTGCCGGAAGACCGAAAAAGAGAACACAGGTTATTTAACGGTCCCGAGTCACTGATATCAAAACTGAAGATAAGCCTTTGTGAAAAAGTTATATTATTTGAAACCGCAAAGATCAGTGAAAAAATGAACAAGACCACATATACCGAAACACTGCTGTCTTCAGGCTTTCCGCCATCTTCTGCAGGAATTCCTGCAGTTTTTCCAGCCCTCCCCAGGAAGCTGAAGAGAATAAAAACGCACGATATTAAAAGTACCGCCAGCATTCCGAGTCCAAGATATGAAAAACCCTCCACCTGGGAATCATCATAATAGGGAAGGTTCAAATAGCGTGACCAGTAATTACCGTTAAAAAAGCTGTTCAGGTTAAAGCTGTAATCCCCAAACCCCGGGGCTCCAACATTCATACCGCTGTCAAAGCCCCCAAGGATCCATACCGTAAAGGCTCCTGCCACCCCAAATATTATAGGGATAGACATACATTTTACCGGACTGTACATCTCTCTTCTAAGCCTGTCCACAGCAGTAAAGAATGCTATCATTCCGCAGATCCCAAGAAAATAGAGATGGATGGAGCCACAGAGAAGACCAAGTACAGCAAAACGCAGCACCTCTTTTCCTATCTTCTTGTCGAAGAGTATAAGAAGGGCTGCCAGTATCAGAAAATGGGATGTAAGAGCTGTATGCCAAAAGCACCTCTTTATCAGAGCAGGTGTGAGAATGAAAAACAGTGTACCCGTGAACTTCAGCATCCTGTCACCTGTGTAAAGTGACAGTATCTTAAAGGCGAAATATCCCTGCAGGACAAATGAAAACAGGGTCCATAGCCCGAAATAGTTGAAGTACTCCGGCAGTATTTCCCGGAAAACCTTGAAAATAACCGCCATAAGGGGAATAGAATCTGTAAAGATCACAGAAATACTGTATGGATAGTGTATGTTATTCATAAGGCCGATCTTAGCCTGCCATGGTGCCTCCCTGAAAAATCTCCAGCCTAAGTAATGCATACAGGGATCTCCTTCGGAAAACAGCCTGCAGCCGTTTATATCAATGGCCGAAAAGCCAAAGAGCATAAAGAAGACCACTGCACCCATGACAGCGGCCAGGATGCGATCCCTCCTCTCTTTCCGGAGATCACCTCCTTTTTCGGAAAACCTCACAGCGTTACTCTCCCCTCGTATTTCGCGTACATCGCCAGTTTTTCCTCTGTTTTGGCATCCATCTTATCCACGTACCCCGCAGCGAGATGGAGCATATCAGCATCATTATAGATATCTGCCACCCTGAAATCCATATCCCCGGACTGCCTTATCCCGAATAAGTCCCCGGGTCCCCTGAGTTTCAGGTCCTCATCAGCTATCTTAAAACCGTCATTTGTGGTATTTAATATCTTAAGGCGCTTATTCTCCCTGTCGTCTCCCGAGCTGTCTATAAAGATGCAATAGCCCTGTTCCGAGCCACGTCCTACTCTTCCTCTTATCTGATGCAGGGAGGAAAGTCCGAATCTCTCGGCGTTTTCTATCAACATCACCGTGGCATTCGGCACATCCACGCCGACCTCGATCACAGTGGTGGAGACCAGTATATCTATATCATGGGAGGAAAAGCGCTCCATGATCTCATTTTTTTCCTTCGGCTTCATTCTGCCGTGCAATGCTGCTATCCTCACGGAATCACCGAAAAAGCCCCTTAATTTGCCTGCATAATCCGTAACATTCTCACTTGATACCGACTCCGAGGCCTCCACCATGGGACAGATGACGTAGGCCTGATGCCCCTTTTCTATTTCCTTTCTGATAAAGCTGTAGGCAGTCTTGCGATAGTCTGTTCCCACCACACAGTTCTTTATTGGAAGGCGCATCCCCGGCATTTCGTCCATGACGCTGATATCAAGGTCTCCGTAGAGGATTATGGCGAGAGTCCTGGGAATGGGAGTTGCAGACATAACGAGTACATGCGGCTTTTTCTCCTTATCACCGGAAAGAGTCTCCCTCTGCTTTACTCCGAACCTGTGCTGCTCATCGGTCACCGCCAGAGCCAGATCCTTAAATCGTACTCCCTCCTGTATAAGAGCGTGGGTGCCCACGATAAGCTGTGCACTACCCTCTTCTATCCCTGAACGGGCCTCCCTCTTCTCTTTGGCGCTTAAGGATCCGGTAAGGAGCAGTGTTTTATAGGGAAGTCCGTTTTCCTCAATAAGCTTCCGCAGTTTTTCCGCATGCTGGACCGCCAGCACCTCCGTCGGAGCCATGATGGCGGCCTGATAGCCGTTCTCTGCTGCGGTGATCATGGCGAGAAAGGCTATAATGGTCTTTCCGCTTCCTGTGTCTCCCTGTAACAGCCTGTTCATTGGAATATCCGATCCAAGATCCCGGACTATATCACCGTATGTCCTTTTCTGGGCCTCCGTGAGGGCGTATGGAAGGCTCTCCATCACCCTTTTCGCCGCACCGGACTCCATCATTCCGTATCCGTTCTTTTCTATACCTCTCTCCGCCTTTATCCTCCTGATATTAAGCATAAAGATCAGAAATTCATTAAAGGAGATCCTCTTTCTGGCTCGTATTGTGTTTTCCCTCAAAGCCGGACTGTGAATGGTCCTGAATGCTGTGGTATTGTCCATAAGACCCAGTCTCTCCCTGTCCCCGGGGCTTAGGAAATCCTCTATAACCGCATTTTCCAGCACCTTGTCCACGGCCTGCCCTATCCCCTTGGAACTAAGGCCTTTTGTCAGGGGATATATCGGTTGCATAACACCTGTCAGCTTTTCATATTCTGCCCTGTCAAAAAACTTCGGATGCTCCATTTCAAGGGAATTTCCCGTGCTCACTCTTCCGTAGAACACCTTTGTCATCCCGGCTCTCAGCACATTTTTAAGGTAGGGGGAATTAAACCACTTAAGTTTTATCGAATTCCCGCCGCTTTCTGAAGCAATGACCGAGAGGATGCTTATCCTCCTTAAATGAAGGACCTCAGGATCGCTCTTCACCGTCAGCAGCACCGCCGCATTTTCCCCGGGCTTAATATCCTTAAGGGATGAAAGAGGGGGATATACCTCATAATCCCTTGGGATGTACATTAAAAGATCCCATAAAGAAAAGACGCCCACCCTGTTAAACAAGGCGGCGGTCTTCTCTCCTATACCCTTTAATGTTTTTATGTTGTCGGATAAATTCATTCTACTCTACGGATAAGATGTAATAGTAAACCGGCTGGCCTCCGTACTCTGTCTCAACGGCCACATCGGGGAAGGCACTTTCCAGATCCGCCTTCAGTTTCTCCGCTTCCTCTTCCTTTATCTCTTCACCATAATAGAGGGTGATGAGCTCGGAATCATCATCGACCATAGCCTTCAGCATCTCAAGGACAGTCTGGTCAATGGACTGGGAAACCGCCAGTATGGAGTGATCCCCGATACCCATAATGTCCCCGTTTCTGATCTCATGTCCGTCTATCACCGTATCCCTTACGGCATAGGTGACTTCTCCGGTAAGTATGGATGAGAGGCACTCCGTCATCTCCTGACGGTTTGTCTCCGCATCATGATCCGGAATGAAATTGATCATCGCAGAGATACCCTGAGGTATGGTCTTAGCAGGGATAACAATCGCTTTTTTATCTTCAATAAGGGAAGCTGCCTGGCTTGCCGCCAATATGATGTTCTTATTATTGGGGATGATGAATACGGTATCCGCATTCACTCTCTTTACGGCCTTCAGGATATCGTCGGTTGAAGGGTTCATGGTCTGTCCCCCCTCTATAACCTCATCCGCGCCAAGAGACTTAAAGACCTCCGTAAGGCCCTCCCCTGCGGCAACGGTCACAAAACCATAATCTTTCTTAACCGTGTTTACTTCCGCTGTTTCCTTCTTCCCGGACTCTGTGACAGCTCCGATCTCAGTGTATTTCCCGTTTTCCTCCTTGTGGAAGAGCCTTTCCTCATGCTCCTCCCTCATGTTGTCCACCTTCATGCTTGTGAGCTGTCCGTATTTCAGACCCTCTTCAAAGGCTTTTCCGGGATGGTCCGTATGTACATGTATCTTCACTATATCGTCCATTGCCACGCAGACAATGGAATCTCCGATGCTCTGAAGGAAGGCTTTAAGATCGGCCTCATTGCGGTCGTTAAATACCCGCTCCAGTTTGATGATGAATTCCGTGCAATATCCGAATTTGATATCAGCTGTGGAGATATCATCCCTTCCTGCCCCGCTCACCGTTCCTGCCTGAGCCGGCGCAGTTTCCCTGAAGCTTAAGTCGATCTCCTCGCCATTCAGCACAGCCAGGATCCCGTGCATAACCTCAATAAGACCGCGTCCGCCGGAATCCACAACATTCGCTTCCTTAAGCACAGGGAGCATCTCGGGAGTCTGTGAAAGAACGTATTCTCCGTATTCCGCAACCTGACTTACAAATTCCGCCGCCGTAAACTCTTCGCCGCTTTCGGAGAGCTCCGCAGCCTTTTCGGAAATGCCTCTGGCCACGGTAAGGATGGTTCCCTCCTTCGGCTTCATAACGGCCTTATATGCGGTCTCCGTGGCCTTTTCAAGGGCTGCGGAAATGGTGGGTACGGTTACGACCTCATATTCCTCTATAACTTTAGTGAAACCCCGGAGAAGCTGAGATAAAATAACACCCGAATTTCCCCTTGCCCCCTTCAGGGAGCCTGTGGCTATGGCCTTGCAGAGGCTCTTCATATCTGCGTCTTCAGGAAGTTTTTCCACCTCCTTCACGGCAGACATTATAGTCATGGTCATATTGGTGCCTGTATCCCCGTCCGGTACGGGAAATACGTTCAGTTCATTAATAATTTCCTTATTTGCATTTAATGACGACGCTCCACCGAGGAACAGCTTCCGTGCCACTGAAGCGTCAATTTTTTCGATAGACAAGACAAACCTCACAATCAGTCGATTACTTTTACACCTTCAACAAAGATATTGATCCTCTCCACCTCAAAACCGGTGTATCTCTCCAGATCATACCTGACCGCATCCACCAGGTTTTCTGAAACGGTCTTAATGCTTACTCCGTAAGCCACGATGATGTGGAAGTCCACAATAAGTTTGTTGTCGTTGACTTTTACGCTTATGCCCCTGGACAGGTTCTCTTTCTTCAAGAGCTTGACAAGACCGTCCTTCATGGAAACCGCAGCCATTCCCACTATGCCGAAGCATTCAGTGGCTTTGTTTCCGGCGTACTGCGCTATTGCTTCATTATCTATGCTGATATTCCCGAGCTCGGTACTGAAACGTCCTTTCATGCAATAATGCCGCTCCTTCCTTTGTAATATCAGACAATTATATCATCTAACGTATAAAATTCAAAGTATTTCGCCTTTTCAGGCCAGGACAAACGCATCAATCTCTCCATCCGGAGAGCTTGACGCGTTTATCCTACTTTTCAGGCAATTTCAAAAAGAAAAAAGAACACCGCCTTCCGCGATGTTCTCCTACTCGATCATCATAAACCAGCATAAAGGGTTCAGGCCCTCTCAACAGCTCCTGAACGAAGACATCTGCTGCAAACATAGAGCCTCTTGGGAGTCCCGTTAACCTTGCACTTAACGCGCCTGATGTTAGACTTTAATATACGGTTAGACCTTCTATGTGAATGGCTTACGTTATTGCCGAAAAGAACACTCTTACCGCAAACTGCACACTTTGCCATAATACACCTCCTTACAAACAGAATAAACGAACCGGCCCTAAAGCCGCAACGTGAGTATAATATCAGAATAACTACATAATTGCAAGAACTTTTTTAAACACCCCTGTATCTTTTCCTGAGATAAACTCCAAGGGCTATCAGTCCCCCCACATCGATCAAATGGAAAAGGAAGGAAGACCACACTATCCCTACGTAATGCCCGTTAAAGGATACCGTCTGCATCCTCGCCAGGGCAAAAACGATCATAAATATCACAGCCGTGATAAAACCGCAGATCTTTAGACTCCTGTCACCTAAGAAAATCCCGGTGATTATCACTCCCAGAAGGACCGCCACCAGCATCCCCAGGTATTTGAAGCCGTGTGAATTGTTATATATGGAGTAAAACCCTTCGACATTCCCGGCCATGGCTCCTGCAAGCTCCTCGATGAATTTCCTGTACATGAAGGAACTCATCTGGTAGAAGCACTGACTTCCGATCAATACGACGCCCCATATCTCCAGCAGCTTCCTTTCATCCTCCGCAGTGAGCGAGGGGAGGGAAGAACCCAGGAATTCCTCCTGAAGCAGCCCCATCTGCTTCCTGTCCTCCTCCGGAACAGTATTGATTATGCGGTTAAGCCTCTGCCAGCATACGGAAAAAACAACTACAGTAAGTATGATCTGTATAAAGGACACTGTTCTGGACACAGTCCAGGAGAGGCTGTTCATCATATCCGGTTCCAGGGAAAAGCCCTTTACCACGATCCTTGTAATAAAAGAAAGCCCCCTCCCCATCAGGCTGATCAATGCCGTCATTATCAGCACCTTTGACAGTATACGTTCATTTGATCCGAGAAACATATATCAAACCCCTGTTGTATTCAGCCGCCTCTTTGTCCTTTATATAGTTCCCTTTTCTTTGAAATAAGTTCATCTATACGCTCAATATACTGATTCACATCCTTTGGCTCCCCTATCCGGCGTATATCCTTTGGATCCTTTACATATTTTGTCACTGTTCCCGCCCCGATGGCCGGTATAGAATGGACCTCCTCCATCATAAGGATATTGTAGATCCCTTCCCTTCCAGGCCTTGCCCAGCCGGTATTCTCAAAATTACCGGACATGTTCTTCTGCCTGTAGAGATAATAGGGCGAAAGCCCCATTCCCCGCGCGGCCTCCCCCGCAAGTTTCATAAGCTCATCCGTATTATTCAGGGAATCATAACCATACTTTTCCATTTCCGCTTTTAACCTGGAGCCCTTCTTTACTGCCAGGCTGTGGATCGTAAGGTCATCCGGCCCAAGGGAGGCGATCTCCGAAAGAGTATGGGAAACCTCCTTCTCTCCCTCACCGGGAAGTCCCAGGATAATATCCATGTTGATATTATCAAAACCTGCATCCCTGGCTTCGAAAAAGGCCCTCACCGTATCTTCCACACTGTGGTTCCTTCCGATAAGCCTCAGGGTCTTATCATTCATGGTCTGCGGATTGACCGAGATCCGGTCTCCGCCGTTTTCCCTTATTATCCTTAACTTCTCCGGGGTTATGGAATCCGGCCTTCCGGCCTCCACCGTAAACTCCTTAAGATCCGATAGATCAAAGGAATTCCGTATAATAAAAAACAGTCGTTTTAATTCCTCCGGACCAAGTGTGGTCGGGGTTCCGCCGCCTATATATAAGCTTATGAGCTTCTGTCCCCTAAAGAGCTCCTTAACCTCGGCCGCTTCCTTTTCCACACAGGAAAGATATTCAGGAACCCTGTTCCTCCAGCGGGAAATGGCGTTGGAAGGAAAGGAGCAGTAAAGGCAGGTGGTGGGACAAAAGGGGATCCCGATGTACAGGCTGAAGCCCTTCAGGCTGTTCACCTCCCGTATTATCCCAAGCTCCTTATCTGCGATATCCACAGAAAGACAGGCCTTTTCCCGGCTGACCAGATAATGATCCTCCATCCATCTCACCGTCTCCTCATTCGAAAAGCCGTTTTTTATATGGTCAAGGGCCAGGCGCACCGGTCTTATGCCGGTAAGGGTCCCCCAGGGAAGAGAAATACCCGTGAATGAGGACAGGTCCTCATAAAGCCTGCATTTCAGGACATTCTTCATTAAGATCCTGTCCTTATCCGAAGTATCCCTGATAGCGAATTCCGAGAGCACTTCCCCGTCCCTCGTTATGTGTAAGCAAAAATCCCCTGTATCCCCTATGGACAGGCCTGAGCTCACATCTATCTCCTCACCGGGAAAAAACGCCAGGATAAGCGGGTGTATATCGTTTATAAAGCCGTCATGGCTCATTTCCAGTCTAATCATCAATATGGCTCTAATATCATTCCGGAATACCCCGGCATTCTTAATCCTCCTCCGAAATCAACAGTTTCACCTGTGATAAGATCACGGGCCCTGCCGGCTCTGGCGTTAAAATCAGCCCTGAACTCATTTTCATCGGCATTTATGGCCACAAGGACCCTGTCCTCCCCGCACTCTCTTTCAAAGATACATTGACGGTTTGTAAGGACCAGACTCTTAAAGTCCCCATACTGCAGGGCCTTTGAACTCTTTTCTGCCTTTGACAGAGCCGCAATATGGTCCGTCAGTTCGTTCCATTCCGGCTTGTCAAATGCAGGTCTTAACGCCGGATCCCCGTCCTTCTTATCCGCCTTGAAGCCCCATTCACTGCCGTAATAGATAATGGGAATACCCGGCATGCCGTACATCAGGGTATAGATAAGCTTCAGGTGCCTCTGGTTCTGAAGTATGGATGCAACCCTTGAAACATCATGGTTATCAACAAAAGAAAGCAGGTTCTTACCCCTGTACAGGCACCAGGCCTCGGAACCGAACTGCCGGAGCAGGGAGTGGATTATCTCAAAGAGGTTCATGCTGTTAAATGAGGAATGAAGCCCTTTATAACACTCGTAATTTGTGGCAGAGTGACACATTTCATCATTCATTATGGTCTTGTAGTCTCCTCCCAGTATCTCTCCCACCAGGAAGAAGTCCTGCTTCAGGCCGTCACAGAAGCTCCTGAGACGCTTTAAGAAATCCCGGTCCAGACAGTAGGCCACATCCAGCCGCAGTCCGTCGATATCAAATTCGGAAACCCAGCCCTTCACCGCATTAAAGATATGTCCGATCACCTCTTCATTCCGAAGGTTCAGCTTTACAAGATCGTAATTCCCTTCCCAGCCCTCATACCAGAGGCCGTCGTTATATGAGGAATTGCCGTCAAAATTAATGTGAAACCAGTCCTTATAGGGAGAATCCCATCTTTTCTTCAAAACATCCTGAAACTGATAGAAGCCCCTCCCAACATGATTAAATACTCCGTCCAGAACAACCTTTATCCCCTTTTTATGCAAAGCGCTGCAGACCTTCTTAAAATCCGCGTTTGTACCAAGCCTCATATCGATCTTCGTATAATCACGTGTGTTATACCCATGGGTGTCCGATTCGAAAACAGGCGAAAAATAAACAGCATTGCAGCCCAGCTTCTCTATATGGGGGATAAAATCCATAACCCTTAAAATCCTGTGTTCTCTAAGGGATTCGTCCACCTGATCCGGTGAATCCACAAAACCCCCGGGATTTTCAAAGGGTGCCCCGCATAAGCCCAAAGGATAGATCTGATAAAATACCGATTCATCTGCCCACATTTTGTATCCTCCTGTTCTGTAAATAATGGTTATTCCTGGTCATCCCAGAATAATCCAACCTCTTCAGCAGCCGTAGAAAGTTCTATTTCCCTTAAATCCACCCACTCCCTTGGAAACAGCCTGCTGTAGCCCCTGGTTAAAAAGCGTTCGTCCAGAAGGGCCACGATGCCAACGTCGCTCTCCGTACGGATCACCCTTCCGGCGGCCTGCAGAACCTTGTTCATCCCGGGGTAGCGATAGGCGTAGTCAAAGCCGTCAAGCTCATGTTCCTCAAAGTATTCTTTAAGCAAAGATCTCTCATAGGAAACCTGCGGCAGGGCCGTCCCAACGATCACAGCCCCTATAAGACGCTCCTCCTTCAGATCTATGCCCTCGGCGAATATTCCTCCGGAAACACAGAAGGCAAGGAGCCGGTCGGAGTTTTCAAAGTGATCAAGAAATCTCTCGCGGCTTTCCTCGTCCATGTACTTTTCCTGAATGAGTATCTCCTGACCTGGATCCTCAAAGGAATTGAGATACCGTTCAGTCACCTCCCTCAGAAAGGCATAGGAAGGGAAAAACACCATGTAATTCCCTTTCCTGACACTTGTTATTTCAAATATCTCTGCAGCTATACGCTGGTACTCGCTGTCACTCCGCCTTGTATATTTTGAGCTGACATCCCTCGATATGAATATCCCTCTTTTGGAATTGTCAAAGGAAGAGCTGGCATAGATGGTATAATCATTCCTGTCCCCGCTGATCAGATCCATGTAATAGGTGACGGGAAGCAGGGTGGCGGAAAAGAAAATGCTGCTCCTTGCCCTGTCGGTGCATTTTCTGAGTTCCTTCGACGGATTCACGTTAAATAGGCGGATCTTAAGCCTCCCCTTTCCGTCTATCTCCCCGTAATTCACATAGCACTCATCCTCAGTTTCATATGTTTCAAGAAAGGCCCTGATATTAAAGTAAAGCTCCAGCACCTCGTTGTCCAGGCTTATTTCCGCATGGGAAGACTCTTCTGTCAGTTCTCCGAAAAGAACAGCCGCCCTGTTAAGTATTGAGGCAAAATCCTCTATCTCAGGCTCCCGTACAGCCGGAATCTCCTTTGAATCACAAAGCTTTTTTATCGGGACCAGGGCTTTTGAACAGTTGGAAAGGGATGTGGACAGCCTCTTCATGAGCTTCAGCACCTTCTCCCTCTGTTCCTCCCTCTTCAGTTCCTCTTTAGTGGAAGGATGGGTATCTGCAAGTGCAGTCCAGTTCTCCATGAGCTTTGCCCTGACTTTAAGGAAGTCCTCCTTATAGAGCTCGGCAGAAAACATCTCCCTTGCCCTGTCTATCAGATTATGCGCTTCGTCCACGAGAAAGATATAATTCCCGTTGATGCCTTCGGCAAAAAAACGCTTGAGCTTTACCCTTGGATCAAAACAGTAATTGTAGTCAAGTATCACGGCATCGCAGAACAGGGAGATATCAAGGGAGAGTTCGAAGGGACAGACTTTACGTTCCTCCGCAAATTCCAAAAGCCTCTTCCTGGAATGGTCGTCCTCCCGGGTCAGGAAATCATAGAGAGCATCATTTATCCTGTCGTAATGGCCCTTTGCATAGGGACAGTCCACAGGATTACAGGAGGGCATTTGATCCTGATCCAGACTTAAGCAGACCTTTTCCTTCGCCGTCAGCGTAACCGTCTTAAAGAAAAAATCCTGTTTTCTTAATTCTTCAAAGCTCTCGGAGGCGACGGTTGCGGTAACAGTCTTGGCAGTGGCGTAAAAAATACGCTCCGTCAGTCCCTCCCCCATGGCCTTGATAGCGGGAAACAGCACTGCCAGCGTCTTTCCCGTACCTGTGGGTGCATTTAAGAACAGGCGTTTTTCATGAAAGATAGTCCTGTAAACCCCTTCCGCAAGCTCTTTCTGACCCTGACGATAGGAAAAGGGGAACACCAGGGACTTAATGGATAAATTCCTTTTTAATCTCCACTCGTAGGAAAAATCCGCCCAGCGCCTGTACTCATTTATGACATTTTCAAACCAGGATCTTAATTCACCGAAGGTGAATCCGAAATGAAAATACCTGACGTCCTCAGACTCCATATTGCAATAGGTCATCCGGACATTGATCTCATCCAATTCATTCTGAAGAGCATAGATATAAGCGTAACACTTGGCCTGAGAAAGATGAACGGTCTCAGGCTCCTTTATACGCTTCAGTTCACGGAAGACAGCCTTGATCTCGTCCACCGTGACCGTCTCCCCTTCCCGGTCCACTCCGTAAATGCCGTCAGCCCTGCCTTCTATGCATAAGTCGTAATTCTCATAGGAGATGACATGACGGAGGGGAACCTCGGCATGATAATCCGGCCCCTCCCTTTTCTGGAGCATACGGTGTATCCTTCCACCTTCCTGCATGGCGTCTGCCTTGCCGGAACGGTGTCTCGCGTCGATATCGCCGCTTCGGAAGATAAACTCCACCAGAGAGCGGACCGAGATATTTATCCTGTCCTTATCTTCCGGCATAGTAAAACCTTACAGAAGGAAGATATTATTCTTCTCTGCTTCTTCTATGTCCTCGTCAAGCCATATGGAGCTCTGCACCTCTCCGATATGGGCCTTCCTTAAGAAATACATACATATCCTGGACTGCCCGATACCGCCTCCCACTGTATAGGGAAGCTCACCCCTAAGCAGGGACTTCTGGAAAGCAAGTTCCCTCCTGTCCTCGCAGCCCGCGATCTTAAGCTGGCTTTCAAGAGATGCCTCATCGACCCTTATTCCCATGGAGGAAAGTTCCAGGGCACAGTCAAGAACGGGGTAATACACGATGATATCTCCGTTTAAGCTCCAGTCGTCATAGTCCGGAGCCCTGCCGTCATGCCTTTCACCGTTTGAAAGGATTCCGCCGATCTCCGACACGAATATGGCTCCGTGTTCCTTTGCGAAGGCATATTCTCTTTCCTTCGGAGTCTTATCCGGATACATATCAAGAAGCTCCTGACTGGAGATAAAGGTGATATCATCGGGAAGAATGGGCTTCAGGAACAGGTACCTGCTCTGCATATGAGCCTCGGTCTTTCTCAGTGCCGAGTATACATGCCTCACCTTTTCCTGCAGTGTATCCTTATTTCTCTCAGCCTTGTCGATAATGGCTTCCCAATCCCACTGGTCAACGTAGATGGAGTGAAGGTTATCCGTGTCCTCATCCCGCCGTATGGCGCACATATCCGCGTAGAGACCCTCTCCTTTGGTGAAACCGTAGTCCTTAAGGGCAAATCTCTTCCACTTCGCAAGAGACTGGACTATCTCCACTTGCTTGTCGTTCTGCTCCCTGATGCCGAAGGACACAGGTCTTTCCACGCCGTTCAGGTTGTCATTAAGACCCGACTCCTTACGGACGAAAAGAGGCGCTGACACACGGGTCAGTTTAAGTTCAGCCGCCAGAGCTCTCTCAAATACATCCTTTACTTCCTTGATGGCGATCTGTGTCTCATGGACATCCATCTTTGATTGATAGTTTGAAGGGATCGTAATACTCATAATACCGTTTTTCTCCTATTCTTATCTGTCCTGCAGTTTTTCATATCACCAGGTCAGCATCTCATAACCGTCTTCCGTAACGGCTATCTGCACTTCCCACTGGGCCGAGAGGCTTCCGTCCTCGGTATAGACCGTCCAGCCGTTGTCCGCATCGGTAAAGATATCGTGCTTGCCCATATTCACCATGGGCTCTATGGTAAAGGTCATTCCCGGCACCATGAGCATTTCCGTACCCGGTTTCGATACGAAGCTGACCCAGGGCTCCTCGTGGAAATCCTTTCCGCAGCCGTGGCCGCCTATCTCTTCCACCACGGTGTAGCCTTTCGACCTGCAGAACATATTGATGGCATTTCCCATGTCGCCAAGACACTTCCAGGGCTTCACCTCATCAAGTCCCACCTGCACCGAATCCTTTACGTCCTGAACAAACTGCCTTACCTTGGGATCCACATCCCCGATGATGAACATCCTGGAGGAATCCGCATAATAGCCGTCCAGTATAGTGGTGCAGTCAACATTTATGATGTCCCCGTTTTCAAGGATGTCATCCTCTGAGGGTATACCGTGGCAGACCTGATCATTTAGAGAGGTGCAGCAGCTCTTCGGAAAGTCTTCGTAGCCAAGTGTGGCGCAAATACCGCCTCTTTCCTTCGTAAGCTTTGCCACCCAGTCATTTATCTCCTGGGTTGAGATGCCCTCTTTTATATGCTCCGCCACATAATCGAGACAGGCCATATTGATGGCAGCGCTTCTCTTTATGCCCTCAATATCCTCCGGAGTCTTGATTATCCCGTGATCCGGAACCGTATAGCCCTTATCCCTGAAAAAATCTATTTTCTGGTCAAAGGCCAGATGGCACTGCTTATATTTTTTGTGACTCCCGCACCAACAGGGGTCATTTCTTCCGATCTGCATTGTTAGTCTCCTTAAAAATCCCATTTTTCCTGTCAAAGATCAATAACAGCAGGGAGGCTAAGAGTATCCCCGCCGAATCTATAAATACGTCCGAGAGCATTCCTGCTCTTCCCCGGATAAACAACTGGTGAAACTCGTCTCCCGCCGCATAAAGCACACAGAAAACCACCGTGGAAAAGTATAGCACCTTTAATGAATTTGTCCAGAAAGTAAGCGCAAACCATACCGACAGAGTAAGGATCCCGAATTCCGTCATGTGTGCCGCCTTTCTTATGGGCCCTTCAATGGCGGCAGCCATCATCATCCTCTCTTCCGGGCTTAAGGTGAATCCTCCCAGCATCTCTCCCGCGTCCACGAGATAATAGGATAACCTCATGCTCTGCTCCGTGGAAACATCCGCTTCCTTTGAGGAAAAGGCAAAGATCGCTGTCATAATAATGACGGCCGGTAAGGCCGCCAGATATTTCCTAAAATTCTTTTTTTTCAAAGCAGTGCACTCCGTATGCGGATGACAGAATGAAGTAGATAAGACTGCTTATAATCACCTTGGGAACGTTCCTGGTGGCAAAGAACTGAAGCTCCTGAAACTGTGGAGTGAGAAGGATATTCTTTATGAGTATTGCCGGCAGGAAGGCGATGGAATCCGTGGCAAGGAGCATGATCCCCCTTGGGATCACCACCACAAAGAGAAAGAACATCAAAACCGCCTTTTTCCTTGAAGGAAAGACAAAGCAGAACATATTTGCTATGGATAGTCCGGCCAGAAAAAGAGGCATGGCTAAAAGCACTGCTTCCAGAAAGTCCAGTATCACCGAGATATCAATGGTACCGTCATGGACCTGAAAAACAGGTGTTATCACCAGAAAGGCAACTGTGGCAAAAAGGGCACAGACAAGAAGCACAAGTATCTCGGTGATCAGCTTCCCGAAGTAGATATGCCTTCTTGAAAGTCCGATGGTGGACTTATCCCTGAGCCTTGGGTCCGGATAGCTGCCGCCGATAACAAGATCAGCCACGAATATAAGGGCATAATAGGGCAGCCAGAAGAACCCTTTTGCAAACATTATCAGATTATAGGCGAATGTCCCGTCATTCATTCCGTATATGATATCCCGGAACGCCGTCATCGAGAGATTTGCCAGCAATACCGCAGCCAGGATCCCTATGATAAAGATCCTGAAATACTTATCCGTAAGGGATCTTCCGAACTGCGTTTTTATGTAATAGACCATAACACTGCATACCGAAGTGTTCTGACTGAAACAGATCCGCGGATCTTATTCATCGACAGAATAGTTCGGTGCTTCCTTTGTAATATGAATATC
>CADBTX010000104.1 GCA_902797705.1 uncultured Lachnospiraceae bacterium
AGCTTCGCTGACACCTTAGCGATTAGGGGAGGCTTAAATAAATGGCATTGTTGTAAGAAAGCCTCTCTTTTTATATAATGGTGGAACATGTGGCTAATGGTTTTTAACCGGAGGGGATGAAGGCAACAATGAACAGATTTATCGGCGACAGAGCATTTTATAAAAGGGTTCTGACCATAGCGATACCCATTATAATCCAAAATGGTATCACGAATTTCGTGAGCCTTTTAGACAATATCATGGTGGGACAGACCGGAACAGAGCAGATGTCAGGGGTGGCTATAATAAACCAGCTCTATTTTGTGTTTTATCTCGCCGTATTCGGAGCTGTTTCCGGAGCCGGGATATTTACCGCCCAGTATGTGGGGCAGAAGAACGACGAGGGCGTGCGTTATACAGTGAGGTTCAAGCTTCTCCAGGCTGTGCTGATCTCCGCGGCGGCAGCCGTTATCTTCACTGTTTTCAGAGAAGAACTGATAATGCTGTTCCTCCATGAGCAGGGGGAAAATATCGATCCTGCAATGACCCTCTTTTTCGGCAGCAGGTATCTTTCTGTCATGATAGTGGGTCTTCTTCCCTTTGCCGTCACACAGTGCTATGCAGGCACCCTTCGCGAAACGGGGCAGACGATGGTCCCGATGATAGCAGGGCTTGTGGCTGTGAGTGTCAATCTTATCCTGAATTACATACTTATCTTCGGCCACTTTGGGGCTCCGGCCATGGGAGTTGTGGGAGCGGCTGTTGCCACCGTCATATCCCGCTTTGCAGAGCTTTTTATAGTGGTGGGATGGACCCATCTGAATAAGGACAGAAATCGCTTTGCCGACGGTCTTTACAGGGGATTCAGGATCCCCGGCACCCTTTTCTGGAAGATACTGTTAAGGGGTACGCCTCTTTTTTTGAATGAGCTCCTATGGTCAGCGGGAATGGCTGCCCTGACCCAGTGCTATTCTGTCAGGGGACTTGGAGTAGTGGCGGCCTTCAACATTTCCGGGACCATATTGAACCTCTTTAAGGTATCTGTTATCTCTATGGGTAATGTGGTGGCTATTATGATAGGACAGATCCTTGGCTCCGGGGACATGTCAGGTATAGTGGAGACGGATAACCGCCTCATAGCCTTCTCCATGTTCCTCTCAACGATACTGGCCTTGATCCAGATAGTCCTGTCACCGGTATTTCCCGAGTTCTACAATACTTCGGAGGATATAAAGAAGCTGGCATCGGAATTCATAAGGATCTCAGCCCTGTATCTGCCGGTGGAGGCCTTCCTGAACTGCGCATACTTTACCATAAGGTCCGGCGGAAGGACTGTCATAACCTTCTTATTTGACTCCGTATTCCTGTGGCTGGTGTCCTGGCCCGCGGCCTTTTTCCTTACCCGATATACTTCAATGGATATCGGAGTCCTCTATGCCCTGGTGCTTTCCCTGGATCTTATAAAGGTCGTTATCGGCTTTATGATGCTGAAAAAGAGGATCTGGATAAGGGATCTGGTGGGAGAAGCAAGGGCTTCCGCTTGAAAAGTTCCCGGAAAATTACGTTTGGATAAAAAAGATCAAGTAAAGTGATTAAAATTATCCGTGGTCAAATCGCAGATAGGTGATATAATAACATTCATCAATTTGATTGATTAAAAATTACAATCCGGAGGATCGACATGCAGAACAGGGAGAAATATCAGATTCAGTATTTTATGCCTAAGAAGCCTACATATGAGTGGGCTAAGAAGGATCATATCACGAAGGCGCCGGTATGGTGCAGCGTGGATCTCAGGGATGGCAACCAGGCCCTTATAGAACCCATGAGCCTGGAGGAAAAACTGGAATTCTTTGAGATGCTGGTAAAGATCGGTTTTAAGGAGATTGAGATCGGCTTTCCCGCAGCATCGGAAACAGAGTATAAATTTGCCCGCACCCTTATAGAGAGAAAGATGGTGCCGGAAGATGTTACTCTGCAGGTGCTGACCCAGGCCAGGGATCACATAATAAAGAAGACCTTTGAAGCGGTAAAGGGAGCGCCAAAGGCCATTATCCACCTCTACAATTCCACATCCGTGGCCCAGAGAGAGCAGGTATTCAAGAAGAGCAAGGCCGAGGTAAAGAAGATAGCGGTGGACGGCGCCAAGCTCCTGAAAAGGCTTGCGGATGAGACCGAGGGGAATTTCTCCTTTGAGTATTCTCCCGAGAGCTTTCCCGGGACAGAGGTTGAGTACGCGATAGATGTATGCAACGCTGTGCTTGACATATGGAAGCCGGACAAGAAAAACAAGGTCATCATCAATATCCCCACCACTGTTGAGAACGCAATGCCCCACGTTTTCGCGACCCAGATCGAGTGCATCAGCAACAGCTTAAAGTACAGGGATGCGGTGGTACTTTCACTTCATCCCCACAACGACAGGGGCTGCGGCATTTCGGATGCTGAGCTGGGACTCCTTGCGGGAGCGGACAGGATAGAGGGTACACTTTTCGGCAACGGCGAAAGAACCGGAAATGTGGACATTGTTACCCTTGCCATGAATATGTTCACCCATGGCGTGGACAGCAAGCTGGACTTTTCAAACATCACTTCCATAGGTGAGACCTATGAGAGGCTTACAAGGATGCATATACATGAGAGGCAGCCCTACGGCGGAGCTCTTGTGTTTACGGCTTTCTCCGGATCGCATCAGGACGCCATCGCCAAGGGCTTTACCTGGAGAAAGCACCATATGGACAGGCCCTGGAGCGTGCCCTATCTTCCTGTGGATCCAAAGGATCTGGGACGCGAATATGACGGTGACGTGATCCGTATCAACTCCCAGTCAGGAAAGGGCGGCGTAAGCTTTATCCTTAAGACAAATTACGGAATGCAGGTTCCGAAGGAAATGCAGGAGGATGTGGGATACACCGTAAAGGGCATCTCGGATCACGAACACGCCGAGCTTTCTCCGGATCGGGTATACCATATATTTGAAGACAAGTACATTCATAATGACGGAGTCTTCTCCATCCCGGAGTGCCATTTTGATAAGCAGAAGGAGGGCATGCTGGTAAAGGCCACCATAAGACGGAACGGCAAAGACGTGGTGGTGGCGGCCAACGGAAACGGACGTCTGGATGCCGTAAGCAACGCCATAAAGTCATATTTTGATATTTCCTATGAACTGTCCACCTATGAGGAGCACGCCCTGAGCCGCGGTTCCTCCAGTAAGGCCTGCACTTATGTGGGCATAACCTGTGACGGCAGGAAATACTGGGGCGTGGGTATAGATGAGGATATCATCACATCATCGATAAATGCACTGACCGTCGCCGTGAACCAGCTGGATAAGATAGCGGGGGACGGCAGTGACAAGGATAAGAGGATCACGGAGATCATGAACTATATCCAGGAAAATTATCTCTCAGTGACACTGGATGATCTCTCAAAGGAGTTCTATCTTTCAAAGCCCTATCTTTCAAAGTACATAAGGGAGCAGTCCGGCGCAACCTTCAGCGAGAATGTGCAGAAGATCAGGCTTAAGAAGGCCTGCACCCTTCTCAAGAACGGGAACATGAAGGTGGAGAGAGTGGCGGAAAACGTGGGCTACCCAAGTGTTGAGCATTTCAACAGGCAGTTCAAGAAACGCTACGGAATGACACCTGTGCAATATAGAAACGGCAGAAAGTAAGGCTATTCAAAACGGGCCGAATAATCTATAATAGAGAGATCGTAAGGGGGGTACCCTATTTTGCACGAGGATTTCAGCGGCGAAACGAGAAAGCTGTCCCATGTGGTGCTTATAATTACCATTACGGTTTTCTCAATAGTTCTTGTTTCATTAAATTTCAGACAGGGGTGGGAGAAATGGACCATCCCTGTTATCTGTGCCGTTGTAGCCACCGTGTTCATGATCCATATCTTAGGCAGGTTCAGGGAAAAAGAAAGGATATACATATATTCCCTCGTTCTCATTTTCGAGCTGTTCTACTATATCTTCAATATCGACGTTCTGTATAATGCAACACCTATTTCCATGCTTTTTGTTATGCTTATCTCCATGACAAAGGAGAGAAGGCTTATCATCTCAACCGCTTTTACGGGATCCACGGCCCTGCTTTTCAGGATATTTGACAGCGACAATCCCGGCAGGCTCATATGGCATGCAATGCTTATCTGGATCGCGGCAGCAGCAAGTCTGAGGATACTCAATGAAGTAACGAAGACGGAGATCTCTTACGGAAGATATATCGCGGGATTAAAGAATCAGAATAAAAGTGCGGACGATTTTCTGGCAAATGTTTCCCATGAGATCAGAACTCCTGTAAATGCAGTGATAGGCCTCACAGGAGTATGCCTTGAAAAGGAAAAGGATCAGGAGATCATTGATAATCTGAAGCTGGTATCGGAGGCAGGACACCGGCTTTCGGAGCAGATAAGCGATATCCTTGATTATTCGGAGATCGAGAGGGATGCCCTGGCGGTCAATATAGAAGATTACAGGATGGTAACCCTGATAAAGGATCTTATTCAGGAATTCAATATCTACAAGGATTCCGGGGTGGAGCTCATCATGGATGTGGATCCAGGTGTGCCTTCGGTCATGAGGACCGATACCCAGAAACTGAAGCGTATCCTTTGGCACGTTATCTCCAATGGTTTTAAGTACACCGCAAGGGGCGGGATATATGTGCATATCAGTGCGGCCCCGCAGAAGTACGGGACAAATCTCAGGATAGATGTGACGGACACCGGCATCGGAATGACCGAGGATGAAAAAGAGAAGATCTATGAGCACTTCTATCAGTCTGATTCCGGAAGGAGCAGGACGGGAAGCGGACTGGGTCTTGGCATGAGTATCGCCAAGGGCTTTACCGAGGCTCTTGAAGGCTTTATCACGGTAAACAGCAGCCCCTCCGGAGGCACGAGCGTTCGTATCTGCATACCCCAGGCTGTGGCAAATGACAGTCCCTGCATGGTCTTCTCCAATCCGGAGGAGAAGGTGGTCGGAGGATTCTTTACATTTGAAAAGATAGAAGAGCCCTTTGTGAGAGAAGCCTATAACCGGCTTATTACAGACACCGTAAAGGGATTAAAGAGCACCATGCACAGGGTGGACAGCTTAAGAAATCTGAGGGTTCTGAAGGACAGTCTTCATATGACCCATCTCTTTGTGGGTGAGAGTGAATATCTTTCCGATCCGGATTATTTCGAGTCCCTGGCCTCCGAGATGATGGTGATCCTTGCCTGCAGCAGCAGCTTCCTTCCGGAAAAGGGCTCAAAGGTAAAGATATTGAGAAAGCCCCTTTGCAGCTTCGATATCGTTGAACTCGTTAATTCCGATGTAAATAACGAAGAGGACGAGGAAAGCCGCCTGTACTGCCTGAATGTCAGGATACTGGTGGTGGATGATGAGGCCATGAATCTCATTGTGGCAAAAAGCGTGCTTGAAAGATACGGCATAGATGTCACTACCGCTTCCTCCGGAGTGGAAGCCATCGACTGCTGCATGAGATATGATTTCGATCTTATTTTTATGGACTATATGATGCCCAGAATGGACGGCATTGAGACCGCAAGGAAGATAAGGGCCTTAAGAAAAGACGGGGCCGTTCCCAAAATGGTGGCCTTTACCGCAAATGCCGTCAGTACCGCAAAGGAAAAGTTTGTCAACGAGGGCTTCAGCGCCTTTTTAAGCAAGCCCATAGAACTGAATGAGCTTGAGAGAGTATTAAAGACGCTGCTTCCGGAGTCTTCGGTCTACTACAGGAAGGCGGGAGCCGCGGAGTCTGCCGTTCAAGAACCTTCGGAACTCGAGGCGGCTGTTCCCGGTATCTTCCAGGAGGAGATGCCGGAGGATTTCATGCGCCTTGAAGAGAAGGGCGTGGATACAGAAAAGGGCATGGGTTACTGCTTAAAAGACAGAGAGATGTATATTGCCGTTCTGGAGGAGTACGGAAAGGACGGCGCGGCAAAGATGGAAGAACTGGATAGATATTATTCCGGAGAAGAGTGGGATGACTTTGTGATAAGGATCCATTCCGTAAAGAGTTCTTCTCTGATGATAGGGGCGGAAAAGCTTTCCGGAACGGCTAAAAAGCTGGAGGAAGCAGCCAAGGAAGGGGATGTTTCCTTCGTAAAGGAGAATTATCCTCTGTTTCTGCCTGAATATAGGGCGCTGGTAGAGACCATAAGGGAAATATATGGTGATACGTAAATTCAGGGAGTACCTGTTTAACAGCAAAAGGGATATACAGGAACGTCTTTTCATGCTCATAACCCTTACGGCCATGAGCGGGATGGTTATGGCTTTCTTTGTCAGCCTCTTTAACGGGGAAAACATGGAAGGCATCCTTGCCATGCTTATCGCCTTTGTCTTCTTTGTATTTCTGGTGTATTTCGGCGTTAAGCTCGATAAGATAAGGCTTATTTCAAACATCACGGCCATATTCATGGTCTTCATCTTTTTCCCGTTGATCTTTTTTACCAGCGGTGGGATCTACGGAGGAACCCCGATATGGTTTGTCTTTGTAATGGTCTATGTGGGAATGATACTCCGGGGCAGATTGAGGATAGCGATGCTGCTTTCGGAGGTGATCGTCTCATCTGTCTGCTATTACATTCAGTACCGTTATCCCGCATCCGTGCTTTCCCACACTGAGCTCGAGTTCTACTGGGATTCCTACGGGGCCTTTGTGGTCTGCAGTCTTATCATGACTCTTATGACAAGCGTGCAGGTCGTGCTAATGAAGCGTGAGACAAAGATAGTAAGGCAGCAGAAGGAGGAGATCGATGAGCTGAATAAGGCCCAGAACAGGTTCTTCTCCAGTATGAGCCATGAGATAAGGACTCCCATAAATACCATTATCGGATTGAATGAGATGATACTCCGGGAAGAGGTTTCGGAGGAGGTGGCAGAAGACGCCAGGAATATCCAGGGAGCCAGCCGCATGCTCCTTAGCCTTATCAATGACATCCTGGACATGTCAAAGATACAGTCGGGACAGATGAAGCTGACTTTCGCCAATTACAAGACCGCCGAAATGATAAGCGAGGTGGCCTCCATGATCCAGATAAGGGCCATGGAAAAGAAGCTGTCCTTTGATGTGAACATAGCGCCGGATCTGCCCTCGGAGCTTCACGGCGATGAGATGAGGATAAAGCAGATCCTTATCAATATCCTGAATAATGCTGTGAAGTATACCAAGGAGGGTGGAATAACCCTGAACGTCCAGTGTGAGGATCATTTTGATTCGAAGGTGTCCCTGGTATTCACAGTGATAGACACCGGTATCGGTATCAAGAAAGAGAGCATCCCCTACCTCTTTACGGCCTTTAGGAGGGTAGATGAGGATGTGAACAGATATATCGAAGGAACCGGACTGGGGCTTTCCATCGTAAAGGAACTCACGGAACTTATGAACGGCAAGGTTACGGTCAACAGTATCTACACCCAGGGCACCAGCTTTATGGTGGAGATCCCTCAGGAGGTCATTGATCAGACACCGGTAGAACGCCTTGATATGGCAGGGAAACGTGATCAGGCAGCGGGAAATACCTACCATCAGAGTTTTGAGGCTCCGGAAGCCAGGATACTGGTGGTTGACGATACCGTGGCCAATCTTATGGTCATAAAGAAGCTCCTTCGTGATACGAAGGTGATGCTTGATACCGTGTCTTCCGGCAAGGAGGCCATTGAGAAGACCCTTAATACGGAATATAACGTTATCTTCATGGATCATATGATGCCGGAAATGGACGGGATAGAGTGCATGAAGAGGATAAGGGAACAGATCGGAGGAAAGTGCAGGACTTCGAAGATAGTCGCCCTTACCGCCAATGCGGACAGTAAGAGCAGGAACCTGTATGAAAAGTCCGGCTTTGACGGCTATGTCATGAAGCCTGTGAGCGGAAATACGCTGGAACTGGAACTCAGAAAGCTGCTGCCGAGAGAACTTATCAAATATGAGCTCACGGATGCCAGCATACTGGAAGAAAGCGTGTCCTGGATCAAACAGGGTAAGAAGAGGGCCAATATCAAGGTCACTGTTACATCTGTTGCGGATCTGCCCAAAGCCATTACAGAAAAATACGATATAGGAGTCATTCCCCTGAAGATCGAAACGGAGGGGGGAGTTTTCAAAGACGGAGTGGATATGGATTCCGATGCCTTACTTTCCTATGTGGAAGAAAGGGGGAAGAAAGCCCATATCCTGCCTATTGAGGTCGGGGATTTTGAGGACTTCTTTGCTGCAAAGCTGAGGCAGGGAAACAATATAATCCATATCTCCGGCTCGGGGAAGGTTGTGGATACCAGCTATTTCTCGGCTCTTGACGCCGCCAGTAATTTTGATAACGTAACGATAGTGGACTCAGGACAGCTGTCCTCCGGCCAGGGCCTGCTTGCCATGGCGGCCTGCCGCATGGTTGAGGATGGCCTGAGGGTGGATGAGATAATCGACAGGCTGAATGAGGAGAAGTATAATGTAAGGACGAGCTTTATCGTCGACAGAGTTGACTCTCTTGTGGCTTCGGGACAGCTGAGTTCCGGCGTGGCCAGTGTCATCAGCGCATTTATGATCCGTCCTGTCTTTGTCATAAAGAATGGCAGGATGAGACTCCAAAAGGTATTTATGGGTTCCAGGGAGACGGCGAGAAAGAGATATATTGCCGGGGCCTTAAAGGACATCAGAAATATAGACAGCAGAGTTCTTTTTATCACCCATGCGGGGGTTCCCAAGGAGGAACTGGACCGCATCCGTAAGGAAGTGGAGAAAAAGGCTCATTTTGATGAGATAGTTATTACCAAGGGATCTCCTGCGATCTCGGTAAATGTAGGATTGGGAGCCTTCGGTCTTATCTATATGATGAAGGAAAACTATGATAGTCTGTGATTTAAGAGGAATTAAGGAAAGGTATCTGTTATGGGAATAGTTCGCAGTATGACGGGATTCGGAAGGGGTGAAGCGGAAAACGAAGGCAGAAGGTATACGGTGGAGGTCAGATCCGTAAACCACAGATTTCTGGATATCAGCATCAAGATGCCGAAGGTTCTTTCGAAATTCGAGTCCTCAGTCCGGAATGTGATGAAGGAGTATCTGGAAAGAGGAAAGGTGGATGTTTTCATCTCTTTCTATAACACCGCATCGGAGACAGAGTGTGTACGGTACAATAAAGGGATTGCTTCGGAATACCTGAAATACTTAAGGGAAATGAGCGATGAATTCGGGCTGGATGATGATGTAAGGATATCACTGCTTTCACGTTTTCCGGATGTTTTTACCACCGAGGAAGCGGAGCTGGATGAGGACAGGATCTGGAGTGAATTTGAGCCGGTCTTAAGGAAGGCTCTGGAAGAGATCAGGAGTTCCCGGGAAAGAGAGGGGGAAAACCTTAAGATCGACCTTTTAGCCAAGCTTAAGGATATGGAAAAGGAGGTTTCCGTTATTGAAAAACGGGGGCCCGAGATCATTGAGAATTACAGGGCAAAGCTTACCGAAAAAGTGAAGGAGATGCTTCAGGACTCCACCATTGACGAAGCGAGGATAGTGACTGAGGTCACCATTTTCGCGGACAAGATCTGTGTGGATGAGGAGATCACCAGATTAAGGAGCCATATCGGCGCCATGACAAAGGAACTTGAGAAGGGCGGAGCCATCGGGCGGAAGCTGGATTTTATCGCCCAGGAGATGAACAGGGAAGCAAATACGACCCTGAGTAAGGCCAATGACCTTATAACCAGCGATACCGCCATCGAGATAAAGACCGGTATAGAGAAGATCCGGGAGCAGATCCAGAATCTGGAGTAGGACCTCCCCCTGATTCCTTGAACGCTGCAGGGTTTTGTGGCATAATCTCTTACAG
>CADBTX010000105.1 GCA_902797705.1 uncultured Lachnospiraceae bacterium
GCCATGGCGTTCACGTTTTCCGGAGTTATCTCCTGTCCGTATCGAAGGAGCATCTCATATACGCTGTCTTCCTTCAGGCCGGCGTTTCTTATTTCCTCTGTACCCTCTGCGGCAAAAGCCTCTCCCGCTTCCCGGAGTCCATCTTCCCGGACGGCCTTTTCCCCGTTTCTCCTGACCAGATCCAGCAGTTCTTCCAGGGTAGTATCGCCGCTTATCTCCTTTATCTCCGGGAGCTTTTCCGGAGTCATGCTGTCAAACAGCTCGTGGGTCACGTTCTCGGCATATTGCTGTTCCCTTCTCGTGTCGTCCGACTCATTCCGGAAAGCAGTTTCTATCTGGGCGTCTATCCTCATATTCAAAGAGGCGTCCTCTGCCTTTGTCACTCCGGCGAAGTCCTCACCTATGGAGAAGTCCATATGTCCCCTGCCCCTTGTACGGAGCTCCGTAAGGAGGTTCTTAAATGACAGCTCCTTTCCGCTGTTTACAAGGGAGCCGATAACCGCGCCGTCGGAATTTTCAACCTGCCGGAGCAGCCTGTAGATCCCGATATAGGACGTGGCTTCATCATCGGATATCTCATGGTTCCTCTCCAGGCGGAAAAGATACTCGCTGAACTTTTCATTTTCGCCCTCGAGACCCTGCAGTTCGGAAACCTTGTCAATGATCTCCTGCATACTGTTTTCAAGGGGGTTAACCCCGGCCCTTATAAGGGACACCGTTGCGGCGCCGGTAAGGCGGTTTATCAGGGTCCTTACGGTCTGATCCGCCGCCTTAACATCGGCGATATTTTTCTCTGTGATCTCCATGCTGTTGTAACCGAGGATCCGTACCGCTCTTAAGTTTTCCTCTGTTTCCTTTATACCCAGCTCATGAAGAAGCTCTCCGGCATTCCTGAAAGCATTTCCGATCCTGTCTCCCAGGTCCGGCCTCACCTCTGTCCCCACAGCCTCGTAGGTGGCATTGGCGGCTTCAAATCTGACCTTCAGTTCATTGCCCGCTTCATAGACATCATTTATGGTAAAGGCCTCAGCCGAAGAATAGTTTCCTATCACGGCTGCCGGCATGTTCTTTATCTCAGAGACCTTGAAGAGAGTCTCCTCGGCAAGGCTGATCTTCTCTTCCACCTCCGCGGGATCCGCGCCGTCCTTCATAAAGGCGGCCCTGTAGAAAGCCTGCTCCTTTGCCCTGAGTTCCTCCACCCTTTCGGAAAGCTTATCCGTATCAAGCGCATAGCCGCTGTCGGATCTTAAACTCAGGTTTGCCTCTGTATTCATCACGAGCCGGGTCTCATTAAGGATCCTCTCGTTCCTGATCCTGTTGTAACCCTTTATGAGATAGGCGTTCCCGGCCTTATCACCTCTCGCTATGGCCTCCCCTATCTCCTCCATAAGGTCCCCGGCCTTAAGGGGAAAACTAATGGACTTCAGGTCTTCATACAGTTCAAGGGTTTCCGGCGTAAGGGCAAATCCCGCTTTGATCAGATACTCCGCGTCGCCTCTCACCCTGTCATCCGGAGTGAATCCGGCCTCTTCGATAATGCCGTCTATCTGCTCTCCGATGGCTTCAAGGTCATCCGTGCCTGCGATCTCCGACAGGTAGCCGGTACCCTCGTTATTAAAATACCCGCTTGCTCCGCCGGAACCGCTTCCGGAACCGGAGTGCTCCGCCATATAAACATTTTCAACCGTGGGCTCTTCCCCCGTGGAAAGGAGATATTCCACGCTGCCCTGATCCATTTCACCGGTCTTTGCAGCAGTCTGAAAAGCGTTGACTGCGTCCTTTATGTTCTCATCGGTCTTCGGAAGATCCGCTTTTTCAAGGCCCGCTGCCACAAAATCCGTCAGGGCATCTCTGTCTTTAAGCAGATCCATGTCAACCGGAGTGTCCGAAGTTATCTTATTTGCCGCGGATACACTTCCCGTGATCTCCGCCGCAGTTTCCTTATCCACAGTGTCGGTAAATCCCGCCACACTGACGCCCGATTCCGCCAGTATCACCTTTATCCTGTCCAGTCCTGTCACGGCCTCGGCTTCGCTCATCTTTGCGGGATGGTAGCCCTCTTCACTCATGGCCTGAAAGTCCTTTTCCGACATGGTGTTTGACATCACTGCCATGTAGTTATGGGCATTCTTTGCATCAAAGGAATTTACATCACTTAATAAATCCTTCTTTTCACTCCTGACGCTTTTTTCTCCCACTCCCTTAAAACCGTGGGCGGCCCTGCTTCCCTCGCCTATGTCCATCACTATCCCGTTCCCCTTTGCCTTAACGGCGCCGGGATCCGTTCCATATGCTTTGGCCATACGGACATTCTGGCTATTTATGTTGTTTTCTTTTACCGTGGATTGTGTTTCTGTTTGAAAATTAATATGCATGCTTATGCTGATGCGTCCCTGCATTTCTCAACCTGCGGCGCTGTCCCTGCTCCGCCTTCCGCATTTTTACATTGCGGCTAAGGTTATCCTCAATTACTATGTCGGCCAAAGTTCCCCTTTTCTTTAGCCGCTGAATATTTCCGGCTGAATCCTGCCGCAGCCCGGACACTGCGACAGATGGGAGCGCGCCAATGGAGTCATGTTAAAATTGTTTACCCCTCATCCGTCAGCTTCGCTGACACCTTACCGATGGCAGCCGCACATAGTGCGGCTATACGCCATTCAAAACGTGCCACTGGCACGTTTTGCCCCCAAAAAGGGGGGAAGGCTAAAGAAACCGTGCCCGTGCAAAAAAACCGCCGCGTTCTGCGGCGGTTTTAGATCCGTATTCTGATACATCAAAGGGTGATATTCTCGGTTTCCGGCTGCTCCGGCCTGGCGCCGTGAACACGTCCGTCCTCTGAAATGATAACCTTGGAAGGCGCTTCCTGCTTCGTTGTAAGCTCTTCCGCAAAACCGGTGTCTTCCGGCAGGTTCTTTATGTCCATAAGGATATTGGGCAGCTTGTCCATAAGCTTTCCCGCCATCCTCTCAAAAGCAAAGGAGGGATCGTTGACCATTGCCTTCTGGAAGGAATTCTCGGGTGAAACACGGGTTCTGATTATCCCGCGGTTCTCATCGGAAAACGCCCCGGCCTTCTGCTGTTCCGTTAACGAGCTTATTCCCTTTGCTTCCTCAACGGGTCTTATTCTCTCGACAGGATTGACCTGCCTGTTCCGGTTAAGTTCTTCTACGCTTCCTGCGTTATAAAAGCTGGGTACCGAAGCATTGATCCTCATTGACATATGGTCCTCCTCCTTTCTTTCAGATTTTTTGCAGACACAAAGAAATAACAGTACTTTCTGTCTTTGATAATAATATCGGCTGTTTTTTAAAATACTTTACAGCAGACAGTTATTTTTTTAATCAAACTTATAGATGACTGCTCCGAAGGGAGGCAGGGTAAATCCGATGGAATAGGGCTGGTTGTCCCATTCCTGCTTTTCTGCCTTCAGGGTTTTCCTGACCTTCGTGCCGCTTCCTCCGAACTTTACGTCATCGCTGTTCAGCAAAAGAGTGCACTTCGCCTCTTTGGGAAGTCCCATTCTGTAGTCATCCCTGGCTATGGGCGTGAAATTGATCACCACCGCCAGATTGTCCTTACCGGTGGAATTCATCCTTATGAATGAATAAAGGCTCTTATCCGTGTCATCGGCATTTATCCACTGGAAACCCCTGCTGTCGTTGTCAAACTCCCAAAGGGATCTGTATTGCCTGTAGATCTTCAAAAGCTCCTTTGAATAAGCCTGCATTGCCGCATGATTCGGATCTGCCAGAAGGAACCAGTCAATCTCTCTTTCCTCGCTCCATTCTCTCTCCTGACCGAATTCCTGACCCATGAAGAGAAGCTTTTTCCCGCTGTGGGTCATCATGAAAGCGTATCCGGCCCTGAGGTTCGCAAATTTCTCCAGAGGGCTGCCGGGCATCTTGTTGTACATGGAGCACTTTAAGTGCACCACCTCATCATGTGACAGTACCAGGATATAATTCTCCGCGGAATTATAGCTCATGGCAAAGGTCATCTTATAGTGGTTATTCCTTCTGAAATAGGGATCCAGCTTCATGTAATCGCAGAAGTCATGCATCCATCCCATATTCCACTTGAAGGAGAAACCGAGACCGTCATCCTCCGGCCGGGATGTTACCTTGGGCCAGGCCGTGGATTCTTCTGCTATCATCATCACACCCTTATATTTCCCGAGCATGAAGGAATTCAGATGCTTGAAGAACTCTATGGCCTCCAGGTTCTTATTGCCGCCGTACTTATTTGCAACCCACTCTCCGTCCCGTTTTCCGTAATCGAGATAGAGCATGGAAGCCACGGCATCCACCCTTAAGCCGTCAATGTGGAATTCCTCCACCCAATAGGCTGCGTTGGCAATGAGGAAATTGCTGACCTCCTTCATTCCGTAGTTGAATATCTTCGTGCCCCAGTCGGGATGCTCACCCTTTCTGGGATCGGCATACTCAAAAAGAGGTTCACCGTCAAAATTCGCTAGTCCGTGCTCGTCCCTTGGGAAATGGGCGGGTACCCAGTCAAGGATCACTCCCACGTTGTTCTTATGGAGTTTGTCCACAAGATACCTGAAATCATCGGGATTTCCGTAACGCGAGGTAGGGGCATAGTAGCCTGTCACCTGATATCCCCAGGATCCGTCGAAGGGATGCTCTGCGATACCCATGAGCTCCACATGGGTATACTTCATCTCCTTCAGGTATTCCGTAAGCCTGTCCGCAAATTCCCTGTAGGAATAGAATCCGTCGTTCTCCTCTGTGGGATGGCGCATCCAGGACCCCATATGGCACTCATAGATGGCCATGGGTTCACGGTTCATATCCTTTTCGGCCCTCTCTTTCAGCCACTTGGAATCCCCCCACTTGTAGGGCTTGCCGTTCTTTCCGGAAATAAAGGTCCTTGAAGCCGTTCCGGGACGTATCTCAGCGTAGGACGCAAAAGGATCCGCTTTGTAGATGGTGCCGCCGTTTGATTTTTCGATATAGTATTTATAGAGCTGTCCGCTCTTTACTCCCGGGATGAATCTCGTCCAGATCCCGTCAGGCTCCCGCCTTTCCATGGGATCGGCATTGATATCCCATTCATTGAATTCCCCGACTACGTATACCGCTCTGGCATGGGGCGCCCATACCGCGAAGAAGAACCCGTCCTTCCCGTTTTCCGTGCTCTCGTGAGCCCCCAACTTTTTGTAGATCTCGTAATGTGTTCCGTTACCAAAGAGGTACTGGTCGTCCTCTGAAATAAAGACACGCTCTTTCATATGAAATCCTTCTCCCTTATGATTATCATATCATCATCGTCATAACGCTTGCCCACAACCACATCCAGGAAATGTCCCGGTGTTTTTCTGTTGACATGCCTTATGGCGTCGTCCACGATCTCCTCTACCTCGTCAATGGTGACAAAGTGGTCTGCCGTCTGCCTCTCATCGATCTTGGTGTATAGAGCCAACACACCCATATCATCAATGATATACTCCTGCTCCCTGGCGTATTCCCTGCCGTGGAATACCAGATCATCGTTGGTATAGGTAGGTATCTCTATCTTTACATCAAATATATCGTCGAACCACTCCTTCTTGTTATTGCGCTCCAGCATCCTGAAGGAAGTCTTCGTCTCCTCAAGAATACGTATTATGGAGGTGTCCGGCCTTGTGAGAACTGCCCTTATGTCCTCCAGCGAAGCATCGTTAAGGTCCGCCGCATGTTCTA
>CADBTX010000106.1 GCA_902797705.1 uncultured Lachnospiraceae bacterium
GGATATGCCCTCCAGCTCCTATGGCCGGTCCAGATTTAAGGCGGCTTTGGGAATAGAAAAGCTTATGAACGAATTGCAGATGGATACCCGTTCCAGACGATTTGATAAAGCAGAACTGGAGGAACAGCAGCTTCTAAAGGCTCTTGTGGAGAAGGAAACAAAGGAATATCAGGAAAAAGCGAAAGATAAGGATATTATAGACGATTGTTTAGGGAGGATAAATGAAGAATATAGCGCCTATAACAGGGAAAAGGATAAATACAATAAAGAAAAACGGCAGTATCAGATAGACCAAATATATCAGAAGATCATCTATAAGGAGATCAGGGATTATAACAGGGATAAGGAGGCTTACGAAAAGGCAAAAGAGGGCTGCGAAAAAGAATATGAACTGATCATCAGTTTATTGAAAAATAATAAGGATATGGCTGCCCAGAATATCACTGAAGATAATTTCTCATCTTTGATGCGGGGTCGTGAATTCACTATTGACCAGTTTCAGGCCATAAGCCGCCTCAGAAATGAGTACATCGATGCGAAGATCGATTCCATGGAAAAAAAGGATCAACTGTCCGAAGAAGAGTACCTGAAGGTAAGGGAGGACCTGTCAAATGAATTTTACAGGATAGGCGGTAAGTTTTATCTTTCAGGAGACAAGCTGACCCTTGAAGAGATCAGGGAATCCGATTATTCAAAGGCATTGAACAAATTTAATCTGGATGAAGCTGTCTGCGAAAAAATAAAAAGCGAAAAAGAATTATGTAAGAAGAATCCCGAAGCATACAGAGAAGCAAAAAAAGACCTGGATAAGGAATACAGCTACATCATTGATATAATAAATAAGGATCCCGCCAGCAGATTATTCGTGGAAGGCTTAAAAGGAAAGGAGTTTTCGGATATTGCATCCAGTATTAACTGTCCCGAACAATATCAGTTTTTCTTTAATGATATCAGGAAACAGTATATAGAAAACAAATTTAATGACCTTAAAACAGAGCTTAAGGATATTTTTGACGAAAAGGTGGAATTAAGCAGCGCTCCTCTTTCAAAGCAATTAGACGCGCTCCCTCCCTATTGGAAGGGCGAAGATACAGAAATGCCTGAAGGAAAGGAATTCCTGAAGGCACACTACATAAAGCTGGAAAAATTAACTAACCTTCAACAGGCAAAAAAGATGTTTCCAAACAGCTTCGACATAGGTCGCAGATTCGTTTTTGCCCAGGATAAGTTCAATGAATCAAAAGAAGCTCTTCTGGAGGATAAAAATAACTGGCTGCCGGATCTGCCTCCAAATAAGGAGCACCTGAGAGAATTTTATGAGGAGGCTCAAAGGCTGAAAAAGCTGGAGGCACAGGCAAATATAAGTTACAAAAGTCTTGAAGAGCTGAGAAAAGCCGAGGATGCAAAAAAGAAATATGAGAAGGGAATAGAGGATTATAAGCAGAATATTACTGCAGCTCTGGAAGATCTGGATAAAAACAGAGCACAAAAAGAGGCTGAATTCGGGGCACAATTTGACAGAGTCATCGGTAAGTATTACCAGATGGGCAATACCAATAAGAAGACAAGGCCAACTGAATTCCCGCCCGAATACGTGTATGAGGAGCATAGGGATAGGTTAAAAGATATCACCCAGGAACTAAAGAATAAGACAGGCTTAACTATAAACGAAGCCCGTAATATCAAAAAACCCAGACGCATAGCCAGGATCCTGACTAAGAGCATTAACGAGATGGACAACAGAGAAGAGAGAGTGAGCCTCAATTCCTCTTCAAGACGTAATTCACTGTCCATGGAGAACCGGAACTCCAAGGTTCTATCATAGTTTCTATCCTTACAGCGGCTTCTTTTCTCTTCATAGTTTGAAGAAATCCTGAAACTGCGATAGACTAAGACGATATGAAATGTGTGAAGAGGCATTTTCTTACAGTACTTATCCTGATATCTCTGGCTGTGGTATTTTCCTTTGGTTATCACGCCTTATATTCCATGTCCTATTCGGGAGATGTTGTGATAAATGAGGTATGTACTGATAATCTCTCCTCTCTTTACGATGAATACGGGGAGCATCCGGATTGGGCGGAACTCTATAATAAAGGTGACAGCCCCTGTGATATCTCCGGCTGGTTTTTATCCGACGATGCTGATAAGCGTAATAAGTGGGCTTTTCCTGAGGGGACGGTGATACCCGGAAAGGGCTATCTTACTGTGTTTTTTGACAGTGCCGTCCCGCCGGAGCCCGATACGGACGAAAGTTTTTCCCTGGGGGATTTTATCCTTACAGGAGAAGCCATACCGAGAGAAAGCACAGGTCTTCACGCTTCTTTCAGTTTAAAGGATACTGAGACCCTGTATCTTTCCGCCAAAAACCGGGCGAACGCTGACCGGGTTATGCTTATCCCCCTTAAAACAGACACCTGCCTTTCAAGGATAACTGACGGCAGCGGAGGATTTGTACGGATGACTCCCACCCCTTCCCTTTCTAATTCAAAGGGTGAGGAAGTGATCTACCCTGCTCTTCCGGAACCTGTTTTTTCAAAGGAAAGCTCTGTTTTTAACGAGGACTTCGATCTTGAATTGAGTTCTGATGAGGGAGATATCTATTACACTTTGGACGGATCTGTCCCCACCGCCCGCTCCCTGAAGTATGAAAAGCCTTTAAGGATATCCGACAGGAGTCACGAAGAAAATCTTTATTCCGCTCTGAGAGAAGTCTCTGTAGAGCTGCTCCCCTATGTAAATTATAAATTCAGCATCCCGGAAGAACCTGTATTAAAGACCGTATGCGTCAGGGCTGCCGTTATAAATGACAGGGGGGAAAGATCCGAAACCGTTACCAAATGCTATATCCCCTCTGCCGTAAGCAATGCCTTCCGGGATCTCGGTATCATTTCTCTTGTATCTGACCCTTCCGGTCTATTTGACCATGAAAAAGGCATCTACGTAATGGGTAAAAAAGGCGAAGAAAGCTTTAAGGACAGGCTGGAAGAAAGTCCCTCCGCTTCCCGCTATCTTATTGATCATCCGGATACACCCACTGACGGAAGCGTTGTCATTGAGGATGTAAAAATGGATGAATATATGGACTTCAATTATTCAGAGCGGGGAAGCGCCTGGGAAAGGGAAGCCCTGCTTTCTTCCTTTGACGATTCCCATGAGCTTCTTAATGAGGAAACGCTCGGCATCAGGGTAAAGGGCCACAGGACCTGTAATTTTCCGAAAAAGAGCCTTAATCTCTACGCCAGAAAGGGCTACGGCAATAAGGTGATAACTTCTCCCTTCTTCGGGAATGACTATTCCCGTCTTACCCTCTTTGCGGGAGGAAATGATGTTATGAGCATTACCCGTGATATCCTGATCACCGATCTTACACGGGATCTTTCCTTCCTGTCCCTTGATATCACTGCCCCTGAAGCCCTTTTCTTAAACGGTGAGTTCTGGGGACTCTACAGGATATCCCGGAAGCTTGATCAGGAATTTGTATCCGAAAAGTGCAATGTCAGGGCGGATCAGGTTATCATAGTAAAAAATTATCTCCTTAGCCGGGGTCTTCCGGAAGACAACGTTATATACGGCGATCTCCGGCACTTTATCAATAACGCTGATTTTACAGCGGGCACGGATTATGAGCGATTTCAGGAGATGGTGGATCTGGACAGCCTTATAGATTATTATTCTGCAAGGATCTACCTTGATGACGGTCTTGACTGGCCAAAGACGAACATAGCCTTCTGGCGCACAAGAAAGGCTGATAAGAACAGCCCTCTTTCGGACGGTCGCTGGAGATGGCTTAATTTTGATAATAATTCCAATATTGACTACGACAAGGTCAGGGAAAACACCATCTATAAGGCCCTGAACGGTACTCCTTATTACGGTCCTGACGAAATGTTCACCGCCCTGATGGAGAATCCGGATTTTAAGGCAAGGTTTCTTAAACGCTTTAAGGAGATCGCGCTTACAGTCTTTGAGCCGGAGAAAGCCATAGAAAGGCTTGATGCATACGCTTCAGAGATAAGGCCCTACATCCCCTACGAATACTCCCGCTATTTTGGTGACAGGTATTCCATTTCCGATTTCGACCGCGACATTGAAAACATGAGGAACTACTTCAGGGAAAGAGCAGATTATATCATTCCCTTTGTTGAAGAAGCATGTCGATAAGGCCTTCGCAGCCTCTTCTTATATCCCTGTAAGCCTTTTCAAAATCCCTTGTATACCAGGGATCCTCTATCTTTGCATGGGGATCATCCGTATATTCCATAAGATAGTGGATCTTTTTGTCCCTGTCCTCTCCCAGTATCCGGGAAAGATAATACATATTCTCCTCATCCATGGCGATTATCAGATCGAACAGATCATACTCTTCTCTCCTGACCTGCCTCGCCCTGTGGCTCCCTATTGGGATGTCATGATTCCTGAGGGCCTTTTCCATAGGCGGATATATGGTATTTCCGATCTCCTCCCTGGACGTAGCCGCCGAATCCACTGTAACACTATCTTCCAACCCATGCTCTTTAACCAGCATGCTGAAGATATATTCTGCCGAAACCGAACGACAGATATTGCCGTGGCAGATGAATAATATCTTTTTTTGCATTTCTTACCTCCATAACTGCATCAAATTGCTTCAGTTTGCACCAGTTTGCCAGGCTGCTGAAACTCTGGTCATTTTACAGAAAATCGGGCCAAATGGCAAAGTCGCGCAAAGTGCCATTTTCCCCATAGGTTCGTATATTATTATATACGGGCATCGCCA
>CADBTX010000107.1 GCA_902797705.1 uncultured Lachnospiraceae bacterium
AAGGAGATAAAAAAGATCTTCCGCCGCACGGTTGATACAGGCATTGCCCACGGAACAGTTACAGTCCTTATGGGGAAGGAGGCCTTCGAGGTCACTACCTACAGGATCGACGGCAAGTACAGCGACAACCGTCATCCGGACAAAGTGGAATTTACAAGGAGCCTTAATGAGGACCTGAAACGGCGGGATTTTACCATAAACGCCTTTGCCTACAGCCCAAATAAAGGTGTTATCGACCTGTTCCATGGAATAGAGGATCTTCGTAACGGGGTCATAAGAGCAGTAGGCGATCCGAAAGAGCGTTTCGGAGAAGATGCTCTGCGTATCCTCCGGGCCTTCCGCTTTTCTGCCCAGCTTAATTTCACTATTGAAGAAAACACCCTTTCTGCCGCAAGGGAGCTTAAAAACAACCTCCGCTCCGTTTCCGCCGAAAGGATAAGGGATGAGATCACAAAACTGCTTATTTCCGACCATCCCGAAAGGTTTGAAGCGCTGTGGGAAAACGGCATTACAGCCCTGATCCTTCCGGAATTTGATAAGTGCATGGATTTCCCCCAGTCAAATCCCCATCACAGCTACACCGTGGGAAGACATATCCTAAGGTCCCTAAGCTTTATAAACCGGGAGAATCTCGATAAATACAGGGATATCCTGCCATCCGGAAAGGAGGAGGATACTCTCCGGCTCTTAAGGTTCACCATGCTCCTTCACGACATCGGCAAGTGTGAATGCAGGAGCGTTGATGAGGAGGGCATAGACCACTTTCACGGACACGCAGCAGTAAGCGAAAAGCTGGCTATAGATGTGCTGAAACGGCTTAAATCCGACAACCGGTCAATAGATCTGATCTCCCGTCTTGTAAGACATCACGATTACCGGCCGGACAGCGATATAAGAAATGTACGGAGGGCCATCAACCGTATCGGCGAAGATATATTCCCCCTGCTTTTCCCGGTGAGATACGCTGATATCCTGGCCCAGAGCGAATATAAAAGGCAGGAGAAGCTCAATAAGGAAAGGGATCTATACTTACTGTACAGAGAGATCCTGGAAAAAGACCAGTGCCTGTCCATTAAGGATCTGAAGATCGACGGCAGGACACTTATCTCTGAAGCCGGCATGAAAAGCGGCAAAGAACTGGGCGATATGCTAAAATACCTTTTGGAACAGGTTCTGGAGGAACCCTCATGGAACGAAAGGGAAAAGCTTCTGACAATGGCAAAGGAGAAGCTTTTACAAGAGAAGAAAAAGACGGAGTAAAGCTTGAACTCAGCACTATCGGCATGGAGAAAGCCGTCCCCGGGGTAAAACAGGATGTACCGGTGATGGCCAGGTTCTTAAGCGATGAGATGACTGATAAAGACCGTAAAAGAATGGAGCGGGAGCATCCCAAAAAGCGTAAGCCCCTGCCCCGTTTTCTTAAGATCGCCCTGGGACTCTCTCTTTTTGCTGCCTTTTCCGTTCTTGCCCTTTTCGGAGTGAATTATCTTTATTCCGGGACAGCTGCGGAGGACGCCGGTACACCGGAGGAAGCCGAGGCTCCGGCTCCCATTGTTTCAGACAATGAACTAAAGGCCTCCGGCACCGTTGTCATCGTGGACATAGACCGCAAGGAAAAAAAGATCCGCTTCCGGGATCCGGTGACAGACGAAGAATATGTCTTAAATTACGTGAACTCCACTGTCTATGAGGATCCCTACGGGAATCCCATGGTCTCCGACCAGCTTAAAACCGGTGATATAGTAGACATCCTTGTGTCCGTCCACTCTTCCGATCTCTCCTATGTAAAACAGAATCACGACGAGGCGGCCTTCTCCTTATCCGATATCACAGACTATGACATCAGCGTAAATAAGGGTATCTTCTCCTATGACGGCAGGAATTACAGGATCTTAAAGGGCTGTCTCGTAATGTCCGGAGATTCCGTTAGTTCCTTTAAGGAGATCAAGAAGGGTGACGTTTTAAGCATAAGCGGCATCGGCTCCGATATCTATACCCTGAAACAGACCGGCGGCAACGGCTATGTGAGGATCACCGGGGCAGAGTCCTTTACCGGCGGCTGGATAGAACTGGGAAATATCATAAGACCCATTGAGGACGATATGATAATGACGGTTCCCGAGGGGAACTACACCATGAACGTGACCTACAGGCACTACGGCGGCACAAAGGAAGTTGCGGTTGTCAGAGGAAAAGAGACCCGTGTGGATGTCAGCGATCTGAAGGGGGATCTCTTAAAGACCGGAAAGATCACCTTCAGCTTTGAGCCGGTGGAAGCGAGTCCCGCAGTCTACATAGACGGGAAACTCGTGATAAAGGAAAAGCCTGTAGAACTGGACTACGGCGTACATACCCTTGATATCAGGGCTGAGGGCTACGTGGATATCCATAAATACCTGAAGGTAGGGCAGCCAATGGCAAATCTTGCCATCGTTTTAGAAGAGGATGATGAGGACACGGCTTCTGCCAACAGTTCCGACAGAAATACAGGAAAGAAGGCAGAGAACAGTGGAAAGAGCGAGGCCATTCCCTCTGAAGCACTTCCTGAAACCTTTAGAAATAACAACAGCGAAAACCGGGACAACAACGGGATCACCGGCAGCTCCTCCGGAGCAGTCACCGGCAGTTCCTCGGTGAAAGCAGAAGACAATGCCGTGACCGATGATACAGAAACCGTTACGACAGATGTTTCACAGCTTTACATAGACGGTCCCGAAGGAGCTGAGGTTTACTATGACGGCGCCTACAAAGGGGTCGCTCCCTGCCACTTCAAAAAGAACGGCGGGACGCACGTCATAACCCTTATGCAGAACGGTCACGAGACTAAGAGCTATACCTTAAATCTCTCCTCCGGTACCGAAAACGAATCCTACTCATTTAATGAACTGATAGAAGAACATGACGGCTGAAGCCCTATACCCTGAAGCGGTAGCCGACACCCCAGATAGTCTCTATATACTGGGGATTTGAAGAATCAGCCTCCACCTTTTCCCGGATCTTCTTTATATGCACCGTCACCGTGGCAATATCCCCTATGGAATCCATATCCCAGATATTCCGGAATATCTCATCCTTGGAAAAGACCCTGTCCGGATTGGAAGCCAGGAAGGTAAGGAGATCGAACTCCTTTGTGGTAAACTGCTTTTCTTCTCCGTTGACCCACACCCTGCGGGCGGTCTTGTCTATCCTTAAGCCACGGATCTCTATGACATCATTCTCCTGTACTCCGCTGTGGACCAGCCTTTCGTATCTGGAAAGATGGGCCTTTACCCTGGCCACCAGCTCACTGGGGGAGAAGGGCTTGGTTATATAATCATCCGCGCCGAGACCCAGTCCCCGGATCTTGTCGATATCGTCCTTCTTTGCGGAGACTATGATTATAGGCATGTTGCGGCTTTCCCGGATCTTTTTGCATATCTCAAAACCATCCACTCCGGGAAGCATAAGGTCCAGGATAAGAAGATCCCAGTCCTCATTGAGGGCTGTCTCCAGTCCCTTCAGCCCGTCGTTTTCAATGGATACTTCAAAGTCCGACAGCTCCAGATAATCTTTTTCCAGATCGGCTATGGAGACTTCATCCTCAATGATCAGAATTCTGCTCACAGCTTACCTCCTATGGCATGTATTTCCTGAACTCCAGAAAAATGGTGGTACCCTCTCCCAGACGGCTGTGGGCAAAAACCCTGCCACCGTGATCTTCGACGATCTTCTTTACAATGGAAAGCCCTATACCGGAACCTCCCTTCGAGGAATTCCGTGACGTATCCGTCCTGTAAAACCTGTCAAAGATATAAGGCACATCCTTGTTATCGATACCTTTTCCGTTATCCTCTATCTCTATCAGCACCGACTCTTCTTCATCCTTAAGACGTATGGATATCAGACCCTTGTCCTTATCCATATACTTTACGGAATTGCCGATGATATTATTGATGACCTTCTTCATCTGCTCCGGATCCGCGATGATAAGTGTGTCCGGGGCAAGCTCGCTGCTGTAATCGAGGTCGATATTATTGGCCTCCAGATCCATTCCGATCTCGTCAACACAGTCATCAAAGTATTCGCAGATATTGATACGGGCAAAATTATAGGGGATCCTGTCCGCATCAATTCCGGAATAAAAGGTAAGCTCATTTATGAGCCTGTCCATATCATTTGCCTTATTATATATGGTCCTCAGGTACTTCTGGCGCTTTTCGGGAGTATCCGCCACCCCGTCTATCAGCCCCTCTGCATAACCCTTGATACTGGTGACCGGTGTCTTCAGGTCATGGGTGATATTACTTATGAGCTTCCTGTTCTCCCTTTCGCTTTCCAGCGTCTTGTCAGTGGTCTCCTTTAGCTTCATCCGCATGTATTCAAAGCTTCTGCAGAGCTCAGCCATGGTATCATCCACGTCCGGGACCTCTATCTCAAAATCCAGATCACCCTCAGCTATCCTGCGGGTTCCCTCGGAAAGCTGACCCACGGGAAGGGCGATCTCCCTGTAGATAAAGGAGACCAGGGTTATTCCCGTAAGGATCAGTATGACTATTATTATCAGCGCCAGCCTGATGGCCAGATCCCTTATGTCCGGCACCCCGGAAATATAGCTTAATACCGGGTCATTCTGTTTCTGCCTCATTATCACTACAAGTGAAATGGCAAAGAGGATCGTCGGCACCAGAACCGTTCCGCCGAATACTGCGATCAGTTTATATCGTAACCTCATCAGCTATTTAAGTATGCTTCCTGCTCCGGTGTCAGCACGTCTATCTTTTTACCAAGGAATTCAAGTTTCTTCTCAGCCACTTCTATATCCACCTCTGCGGGGACATCTATCAGTTTTTCCCTGATCTCTCCCTGGTGCTCCACAAGGAACTTTGCGGAAAGCGCCTGGATCGCAAAGGACATATCCATGATCTCTGCCGGATGTCCGTCTCCGCA
>CADBTX010000108.1 GCA_902797705.1 uncultured Lachnospiraceae bacterium
ATCCTGGCAGAGGGAAAATCCTCCATAAAATGCAGCATTATCCCGGGATCCGACCCCCTGAAGCCGTATATACTCTGGTCGTCGTCCCCCACCGCAAAAATATTCCTGTCCTCCCCCGCAAGGATCCGGATCAGCTCATACTGGACCCGGTCCACGTCCTGGAATTCATCCACCTGGATAAAGCGGTACTTTTCCTGCCACTTCTCTAAGGTCAGAGGCCTCTCCCTGAAAAGTTCCAGGCTTAGAAGCATCATATCGTCAAAATCGATAAGCCTCATATCATTCATGCGTTTTTTGTAACGGCGGAAGAGATCCCAAAAAACCTCCCCGTCAAGGTAAGCGGACTCAAAGGACTCCTCCGCCTCCCGGGAACATTTCACCCGGCTTATCTCGTTTATAAGTCCGGGAACGGCTCTCCCCCTGTCCGGCATCTCCGGTCCGAGGGACTCAAGTATTTCACTGATTATCTCTGTCTGGGTTTTAGTACGGATTATGTTGTCAGATGAAAAACGATAGGTGTGTCTTAAGATCTTATAGAATATGGAATGAAAGGTTCCGATGGATATGGCCCCGGCCCTGTCCCCCATGAGTTTCATGGCCCGGGATCTCATTTCTTCAGCTGCGGCTTTTGTAAAGGTTATGGTAAGTATGTTGGAAGGATCGATGTGGAGTGTAGACAGGAGATAGTTCAGCCGGTATGTTATGACCAGCGTTTTCCCGCTGCCGGGCCCCGCTATGACCTCGCAGGGTCCTTTCCCGAAGGATACCGCCTCAGCCTGGGCGGGGCTCAATGCCGAAAGCCCCGTCCCGTAGGCATCTAAGTTTTCAACCGCCAAGGCGCTTTATTCCGTCCTCTATCCTTTTTACCGATTCTTCCTTCCCGAGAATCTCCATTATCTCCGTAGCTCCTCCCGGCGTGGTTTCCTTACCTGAAACCGCTGTTCTGAGAGGCCAGAGCACATATCCGTTCTTATAGCCCTTTTCATCGATAAATTCCTTTATCCGGGCATAAAGGGCATCATTGTCATATGCCTCATGCTCCTTAAGTACCGGAAGTATCTCCTTTAGTACCGAAAGGCTGGACTCTTCATCGGTCTTCATCTTCTTATGCCTGTAGATCGCCGTATCATAATCCGGAAGCTCCTCAAAGAAATCCACATGTCCTTTGATATCCGGGAATATCTCTATCCTGGACTGTACCAGCCTCGCGATCTTTCTAAGATCCAGAGGCTTCTTTATCACTTCCTTTAGAACCGGCTCCGCCCTCTTAAAGAATTCCTCAAAGTCCATCTTCTTAATGTATTCGCCGTTCATCCATTTTAATTTTCCGAAGTCGAATACTGCCGGGCTCTTATTTATATGATGATAGTCAAATTTCTGAATAAGCTCCTGCAAGGACATTATCTCCTGATTGTCCTCCGGAGACCAGCCGAGAAGGGAAACAAAATTCACCACTGCCTCCGCTACAAAGCCCTGCTCCAGAAGATCCTCAAAAGAACTGTGTCCGCTTCTCTTACTCAGCTTCTTATGATCCTCATCCGTAATAAGAGGACAGTGGATGTACTCAGGGATCTCCCAGCCGAAGGCCTCGTAAAGCCTGTTGTACTTGGGAGAAGAAGAGAGATATTCATTTCCCCTTACCACGTGGGTAATGCCCATCAGATGATCATCCACCACGTTTGCGAAATTATAGGTGGGGTAGCCGTCGGACTTAATAAGGATCATATCGTCCAGTTCCTCGTTACTCACGGTTATGTCCCCGTAGATATCATCATGGAAGGTGGTGGTGCCTTCCGCAGGGTTATTCTGCCTGATCACAAAGGGCTTCCCCATAGCCAGGTTCTTTTCCACCTCTTCCTTTGAAAGGGAAAGGCAGTGCTTATCGTAAACAGATATCTCCTTCTCTGTGCCGTCCTCGCTCCTCAAGGTCTTCTTAAGTCCGTTAAGACGTTCTTCATCACAGAAGCAGTAATATGCTTCTCCCTTTTCCACCAGCTTCTTCGCGTATTCCATGTAAAGGCCGCTCTTCACCCTCTCGGACTGGACATAGGGGCCGACGTCCCCTTCCTTTCCGGGGCCTTCGTCATAATCAAGGCCCGTGAGTTCCAGGGTACGGTTGATTATATCCACCGCCCCCTCCATTTCTCTCTTCTGGTCGGTGTCCTCTATACGAAGGATAAACTCACCTCCCGCATGCCTTGTAATAAGGTAAGCGTACAATGCCGTCCTCAAATTTCCTACATGCATCCTTCCCGTGGGACTGGGTGCGAATCTGGTTCTTACTTTTTTCATCACATTCTCCTTATAATTATCATATGATCAGAACTCCGAAGATCCCGTATCACGGCGCGGCTATAAGCTGATCCTCGGGGTTTATCTCACTGCTCTCGGGATTCTCGGGAGTAAAGCTCTCCGCCTCCTGATCCTTCACATACTGCTTGTATTCGCTGCTGTTTTCATCATCATCCTCATCATCATCCTCGTCCTCATCTTCATCATCCGTGGTGGTGGAAGTGACTGTTTCACTGTCCTCAGAGTCGTCGGTCTCACCGTATTCATCATCATCGGTTTCCCCCTCGTCCTCTTCTATCACCTCTTCCTCTACTTCCGTGTATTCTTCCTCTTCATCCTCATAATCATCCGATTCATCAAAGTCCTCATCTATGAGTTCCTCCTCATCGGCATCACTCACGCCGTTTACGTCCGCTCCTGCCTGAATGGACCGGAGATAATCATAATCATAGTCAATCTCATCTCCCTCAAGGGCCCTGTATCTATAGTAAAATACCGGGGATGAACCGTTATTTCCGAATTCCTCACCCGCATGGAAGGACACGTTTCCGGCGGAGCTGGATTCATGAACGTAGAGCATATCCAGCGCATCCGTACCGCTGTGCCTTGCATAACCAAGGAAGATAGCGGCATGTCCGAACCTGTGGCTGGCATCATGGCCGTAGACCATTATATCTCCTGCCCTGATATTTGACAGCCCCTCATCATATTCCGTCCCGGCCTCATCCACGGCTATCAGCTTCAAAGCCCCGTTTCCCTTGGTATAGATAAGGGAATCCGTATTGCAGTAGCCCAGGTTATTGTTAACGGCGATATAGTAGATCCAGTCCGCCCAATGGGAGCAGTCCATGCCCTTTATCTGATTTGCAAAACTGACTATGGCGTCATCCGGCACAATGGGGAAGCCTGTCTCATCCTTCTCCGTATTGGAGGGTCTGGTGGGCTGCGCTCCTCCGAGGATGTAGGGTATCCTTCCCACCGTAAGGAGGGCGGATTTCACTATCCTGAATTCCTCCTCGGAAAGGGAACCGTTATATGTCCAGGTCAGGGTCAGAATGCTCTTTATATCATCAGCGGTAAGGATATCACTGCTGGTAAGGGGAGCGTCTGTTCCGATCTGCCGCTCCAGCTCGTCCATGGTCAGGTGATCCGCCTTGTCATAGAGGTCATCCCCTATGTCGTCCTTCTCCTCACCCATCTTATCCTTAAATCCTTCGGCCGTCAGGGACAAAAGCAGCTTTCTTCTCTCTGCCTCAGCTCTTTCCCTTTCATCCAGCATCTCCTTTAACTGGATATTATAGCTCACGATCCAGTCCACAAGCTGGGAACTGTAATTCATGAAAACAGCAAAAAACAGAAGAAGAACCCCGGTCAAGGTCCGGAGCCAGTACTTCTGTACCGTTCTGACAGTATCCAGTATAGGTGGGAATGTAAGAGGGTTAATGCGCTTCTTATGGATCTTCCAGGGCTTGCCCCTGTCATTATGAAGCGCATTATCTACGTAGTAGGGATCATAATACCAGATCCTCTCCAGATCGGAAAGTCTGTTTTTCTGATTCCCCAATTTTATTTTCTTAGGTCTCGTGAGACGATAAAACCTGTAGCTCCATTTGGTCATACATAATTATTTTCGCATATACGCTTCCAACTTTCAACTTTAATTCCGCTCCCCTCATTTTCTTTTCCGGCTCATGTGGAGCATTATACCCGCAATAAGCACTGCAAGAGGTATAACGATGATAAAAAGGAAGCCAAGGATCATGGCGCTGCCGTAGGGCACCGTAAGGGCTGCGGTGTTATAGCTTTTTGCCGGAATGGTAACGGTCAATGTATTGTCTATCATGGAATCAAGGGCATTGGTGAAGAGCTCTGTATTGGCTCCCCCCACTCTCTGATCCACTTCGGCAGCAAAGATATTTGCGGTTCCGAAAAGCGCCAGAGTCCCCTTTCCGCTTTCATCATTGATATAGAGGGCAAGATCAAAGGGGCCCTCCTCATCCCCGTCCGCCTTTTCAACGGAGGTGTTCTCCGTGACAGAGGTTTTGGCATAGGCCATCTCAGAGGTCACCAGAGCCTCCTCAATCTCCAGTCCCTCCTTTGTTTCCGTCTTAAAGCCGGCGCTCTGGGGGAAGAGGTTCAAAAGACCCTTTCCTATTATGCTTCCCGTGAGTACTGAGGTATTTGCCTCCGGGATAAGATACACCGGGGACTGGTACATATTGTATTCATCCCCCTCCACGATTATGCCGTTCACTCTTTCCACTCCGTATTTTGAAAGAAGGGAATCAAAGCCCGGCTGCTCTTTCCCGCTGAAATCCGCGGTAATAACGGCCTTTCCCCCATTATCAAGGTAGTCCGATACGGCCTTTACATCATCCTCATGAAGATCCTTAGAAGGCGAAAGTATCATGAGGGCTTCCGCATCCTCCGGAACCTCTTTCTCCTGCATAAGGTTCAGGCTCTCGACCTCAAGGTTCATCTTGTCAAGGCTGGCCTTAAGCTCCGGCAGATCGCCAATGTCCAGTTCCTCATGTCCCGTGAGGCAGTATACCTTCGGAAGATCCCCTCCGGTCACCAGGGTGACAGCGGAAACTATCTGCCCTTCCCCGTCGTAGCCGGTCCTCTGCTCGGAATAGGTGCTGTAATCCACCTCTGTCTTATAGAGACTGTAAGGTGAAAGCACCCGGCTTTTTTCCCCGCTTACAACAATAAGGCTTCCGATACTCACATTGTCATCGGTGTACTTCTTCGCAAAATCAGGTTCCACAGCAGGATCCTTATAGATCACATGGAAGTGTCCGGAGTTTTCGCAAAACTGATCCAATGTCTTTTCCACTTCCTTATAGTCATAGTTTTCCAGGTTCTCCTTTGTGCCCATGACATATACCGTCACATCCTTATCAAGGGTTTTAAGGAAATCCACGGTCTTTGCATCAAGGGTAAAGAGCGCCCCCTCCGTCATGTCAAATTCCGAGTACTTTACAGGGAGCTTCTCCATACCGAAATTAAGGAGTATCACAAGGGCCGCCATCACAAATACCGAGACCAGAGAGTAGGCGGAAAGAGACAGATTCTTCTTTGAAACAGAATACCTTCTCTTCTCTATTAACTGCACCGACAGGAATAAAAAGAAGAGGATAATGCTTAAGAAATACACTATCTCTTTTAGATCCAGCACCCCGTTCATGAAGTTTTCAAGCTTTGATGAAAAATCCAGGACCGAAAGCACTTGAAACAGCTTATTTCCGGAACGGGTGAGCATGCTTACGATGCCCCCCATGATATAGGTGGTAAAAAGAGCTATAAAAGAAAGGACTGCGGCTATGACCTGACTCTCCGTAACCGTGGATATGGCAAGTCCAAGAGCCAGGCAGGCTGCGCCGTAGAGGAAATATCCGAGGATCGCGGTATAGCTCTCAGCATAGGCCACCTTTCCGAAGGCCGACATTATGAGCGGCATAAGACACGCCACAAGTACAGGCACAAGAAATACCGTGAGAAGCGCCAGGTACTTCCCTATGACAAGGCCGTATACGCTGACTGGACTGGTCAAAAGGAGCTGGTCCGTCTTCTGCCTCCTCTCCTCTGCCATGACACGCATGGAGATCACAGGCACCATCAGCATAAGGATAAATAATACTCCTGAGATCACGGGAGAAAGAGAGGGAGTCATGCCAAGCAGATTCCCCGCCAGGAAATAAAGTCCCAGAACAAAAAGGTTAACGGAGATAAATATGCTCCCGGTTACGGAATACAGATACTGCTTAAGTTCCTTCTTATATACGGGGATCATTCCATATCACCCCCTTCTGAACCTGAGTCTTCACTGCTGTCTGAACCGGCTTCTTCCCTGATATCTTCACCGGAGCCTTCTCCGGGGTCCGTCCCGGCTTCCTTTTTTGCATCAGCCGCAGCTTCCCCTTTCACTTCTTCATAGTCATCACTTGTGAGCTTCATATAAACATCCTCAAGAGACATGTGCTTTGAACGCATGTCAAATATCTTAAATCCGCTGTTCTTAATTAGATCAAATACCTTTTCCCTTATGTCCTCTCCGGCATCGCTTATCAAAACAGCCCGGAAAAGCCCCTCCTCCTCTTCGATGGCAAAGGACCTGATAAAGGAAGCTGAGGCAAATGTCTCCCTTAAGCCCCCTTCCTCTCCCTTGATAAGGAGCGAAAGCCTGTTCTCCGTATTCATGGAGGCCGCTATGTTTTCCGGAGTATCATTTGCCATGAGGCGCCCGTGGCTTATGACCATTATGTGATCGCAGAGCGCACTTATCTCCTGCAGAATATGGGAGGAAAGGATAACAGTATGGTCATCCTTTAGAGAGCGGATAAGCTCCCTTATCTCTATTATCTGGGCGGGATCCAGCCCGGAGGTTGGTTCGTCAAGAATTATGAGCTCCGGATATCCGATAATGGCGGCTGCTATTCCGGTCCTCTGCTTATAGCCCTTTGACAGGTTCCTTATAAGCTTTCCCCCAACCTCGTCAAGACCCGTCCTTTCCATTATCTCTTTTACGGCGCCGGTGCGGCCGGCTGAGGGAACCCTCTTTAATTCCGACACAAAGTCAAGGTACTCCTTTACCGTGAGATCCGGATAAAGGGGCGGCACCTCGGGAAGATATCCCAGCTTTTCCTTTGCTTTCTTCGGTTCCTTCGTAATATCAATGCCGTCAATAAGAACCCTTCCCGAAGTCGGAGCAAGATATCCTGTTATCATATTCATGGTGGTGGACTTTCCGGCGCCGTTCGGCCCGAGAAAACCGTATATGCCGCCGGTCTCTATCTTAAAAGAAAGATCCTTTACGGCGTCAAAGTTTCCGTATCTTTTACATAATCCTTCTGCTTCAAGCATCCTAAAACTCCCTTAGTTATCCTGCCCTAAGAAAAATCATCCTTAAGGCCACAGGTCTCCTTTATCTACGAAGCATGAGTATAATCATTATTTGTGACAAAAGTGTGAAAAAACATCATTCTATGATATAATCACTTTTTGGAAATCAATATGGAAAGGAAACACTGAAATCTTATGTCTGACAACGCTTTTGATATATTGAGGGAGCGGGGATTCATCGCTCAATGCACCAATGAAGAGGCCGCAAGAAGCCTCATGGGAAAGGAAAAGATCACCTTTTACATCGGCTTTGACGCCACCGCGGACAGCCTTACCGCAGGACACTTCCTTACGGTAATGGCCATGATGCATATGCAGAACGCAGGCCACAGGCCCATCGCCATGATGGGAGGCGGCACCACCATGATCGGAGACCCCTCCGGCCGGAACGACATGCGGAAGATGCTTACCCTTGAAGATATTAACCACAACGTGGAATGCTTCAAGAAACAGCTCTCCCGTTTCATAGACTTTGATAACGACAAGGCCATCATCGCAAATAACGCGGACTGGCTCCTTAAGCTGAACTACGTGGAATTCATGCGTGAGATCGGCGTACACTTTAACGTAAATAAGATGCTGGCTGCAGAGGCCTACAAAAAGAGGATGGAAAGAGGAGGGCTGACCTTCTTTGAATTCAGCTACATGCTGATGCAGTCCTATGACTTCTATAAGCTCTTTGAGGACTACGGCTGCGTAATGGAGCTGGGCGGCGACGATCAGTGGAGCAATATCATAGGCGGCGTGAACCTCATAAAGAGTAAGACCGGGAAAGACGCCTACGGCCTGACCTTCAAGCTGCTCACCACCAGCGACGGCATAAAGATGGGCAAGACCATGAAGGGCGCTCTCTGGCTCGATGAGAACAAGACCTCACCCTACGAATTCTTCCAGTACTGGAGAAATATAGAGGACGTAAAGGTGGAGGAGTGCCTGGGCCTTCTCACCTTCCTTCCCATGGATGAGGTAAGGCGCCTCGGTGCCTTAAAGGATCAGGAGATCAATATCGCAAAGGAGACCCTGGCTTACGAGATCACAAAGACCGTGCACGGCGAAGAGGCTGCCAAGAAGGCTTTAAGCGCGGCAAAGGATGTGTTCTCAGGAGGGGGAAAAAGCGAGAATATGCCTACCACCTCCTACCCCGCTTCTGAAATGAAGGAAGGAAAGGATCTTATAACCCTTCTTGTGGATACCGGTATCGCAAAGACCAGATCCGACGGAAGACGTCTTATAGAGCAGAACGGCATAAGCGTCAACTCAAAGAAGGTAAACGACTTCAAGGCAGTATTTACCTCCGACGACTTTGACTCCGACGGAGAGCTCATCATTCAGAAGGGTAAGAAGATCTTCCACCGGATCATCACTGAGTAAGGAGTTTTCCCTGAAATGGAGATTAAGATCAAATATTTAAGCGACAAAATAGAGAAACTCCGTTATATCGACGGGAAATCCGACTGGATCGACCTTCGTTCGGCAGAGGACGTGGTACTTAAAGCCGGTGAATTTAAGCTTATCCCCTTAGGTATAGCCGTCGCCCTTCCAAAGGGATATGAAGCCCATGTGGTGCCCCGGAGCTCCACCTTTAAGAACTGGGGGATACTTCAGACAAACAGCTGCGGGATCATTGACGAATCATACTGCGGCGACAACGACCAGTGGATGATGCCGGTCTATGCCGTAAGGGATACAGAGATACACGTTAATGACAGGATATGCCAGTTCAGGATATTCGAACACCAGAAGGCATTTGAATTTACGGAGACAGATCATCTTGGAAATGAGGACCGGGGAGGCTTCGGATCCACCGGAAAAAACTGAGCCATTATTTGGGGTTAATTTATCATGATAATTAAGACTACTGTAAAATGCATAGCAGATTATGATGATGCCTGGTTTGAGGACACCTATAAGACCCTGCCCTTCTGGAGAAAAGAGCGTACAAGGCCCTTAAAGACCGAGAACGGCCGGAAGCTAAGCATACTTGCCGGGAAGCTTATCCTTGACGCCTTCCTGGATAACGACGAAGATCCTGAAAATGTTCGCTTCAGCGACCTGGGAAAGCCCCTTGTGGGCGGGGATTCCCCCTTTTATTTTTCCGTTTCCCATTCAAAGGAAGCGGTAGCGCTCTCCGTTGCAACCCCAAACGACTTTAACCCCATTCTTCCGGGAAGCAATCTGATAGATGCCACCTCAGTTTTCGCAGCCGCAAAGGAGGCTCCAAGGTCATCCCTCAAATCCTCCCAGGGCTTATCCTCTCCTTCCATTGGACTGGATATAGAATGTGTGAGGGAGTATGACGAAAAACTGGCGGAGAGATTCTTTTCCCGTGAGGAGCAGGATTATCTCAAATTCTCCGACTCCAGGGATGAGACCTTCACCCGGATCTGGACCTCAAAGGAGGCCTACGGAAAATATACCGGAGGCGGAGTGAACGACGGCTTAAAATTCTCCATTTTCCATAATCCTGTGGTGCCGCTTAATGTTATCCTGCCCTGCACCTTCGAATACAGGGATGTGATCCTAAATAACAGAAAATACCTGTATACCATTTGCTATGGTATCATTGAAACCTTGTAAGAAAGGGCTTAAGGTTTATGAATAAGAAAATTGCCATTGCCGGAACCGGCTATGTTGGTCTTTCCATCGCCACACTTTTATCCCAGAATAATAAGGTCACCGCTGTCGACATCATCCCCGAAAAGGTGGATATGCTAAACAGTAAGGTTTCCCCTATAAAGGATGAATATATAGAGAAATACCTGAAGGAAAAAGACCTCGATCTGACCGCCACTCTGGATGGTGAGAAGGCATACAGGGATGCGGACTTTGTGGTGGTTGCGGCCCCCACCAATTACGACCCGAAGAAAAACTACTTCGATACCTCTGCTGTTGAGGCCGTGATCGACCTGGTCCTTAAAACAAATCCC
>CADBTX010000109.1 GCA_902797705.1 uncultured Lachnospiraceae bacterium
ACTCCGTTTCCCGCCCCGTTATTTCTTCACAGGATTTTGGAATGGATGCCGGTAAGTTTGCAAATAAAGTGGAGTGCTGATAAAATAAACTGTTATCTATGCCATGGTTGGAAAAGAAAAGGAATAATATAGACGCATGAAAGTACTGGTACTTGGCGGGACCGGAATGGTGGGGTCCCACTTTATGGAAAGTTATAAGAAGGATGGAGCGGAGGTAAAGGGCATTGCCAGAAATTCCGCATCCAGCCGGATGTCTGCGATCCAGGATGAGGATATAATCCGCTGCGATATCCTGGAGAGGGATGCCCTGATGAGGATAATGAAGGAGTTTAAGCCGGATATCATTATTCACATGGCAGCCCAGGCATTTAACGGCGACTCCTGGAATCTGGAATATGTAACCCATGAGACCAATTACATAGGGACTCTGAACGTGCTCTACTGCGCAAGGGAGGCGGTGCCCGAGGCCAAGGTGCTCTTAGCCTGTTCCAGTGCGGAGTACGGGAATATCAAGGAAGAGGACTGCCCATTAAAGGAGGACAGGCTTTTAACGCCCCACACTCCCTACGGCGTATCAAAGGCCGGGGTGGAAAATCTGGGACGGCAGTACGCCCTGAATTATGGCATGAAGGTATATCTGCCAAGGATGTTCATCCATGTTGGAACGGGACATCCTCCGGCAACGGCCATTCAGAACTTTGCAAGACAGCTGGCTCTGATAAAAGCCGGAAAGCTGCCGCCGGAGATCCATGTGGGAAATCTTTCCACCTACAGGGACTATATCGATGTCCGGGACGGTGTCAGCGCCATGAGACTCCTTCTCGACAGGGGAAATCCCGGGGAGCCTTACAATATCTGCAATAACAAGGCGTATCAGATAAGGGAGATCCTGGATATGCTGGTAGAGATCTCCGGAACGGAAGCAAAGGTGATCTCTGACGATAAGCTTTTCCGTGTGGCTGATGAGCCGCTGCTTCTCGGAGATGATTCCCGTATAAAGGCCCTTGGCTACAAGAGGCAGTACAGCATGGAGGAGACTCTGAGAGACGTATTCCATGACTGGGAAACGAGGATATAAAATGCCTTCAACATTCAGGAACGTAACCATACTGCTTCCTGCCATGGATGAGACCTATTCGCTGAAACAGACGGTGGACATCATAGCGGGGACCAATGTAAGAGAGGATCTGGCGGAATTCATCCTGCTGCTTTGCGATAAGACCAGCCCGGAAACCAGAAAAACGGCGGAAGAACTGGTGGAGAAGTATAAGAACCGGATCCCGATATATATACATAATCAGGAGCTTCCTTTTGTAGGAGGTGCCATCAGGGAGGGGATCAATCTTGCCAAAGGTTCCCATGTGGTCATGATGTCATCTGATCTGGAGACGGATCCCCATGTGATAAGGGAGTTCATTGCATTTTCAAAAAAATATCCGAAGAGGATCATCACAGCCACCCGCTGGAAAAAGGGAGGCGGTTTTGAGAATTACAATAAGATAAAACTGGTCTGCAACCTGATATTTGAGAGGATGATAGGGCTGTTTTATTTCACCGGGCTGTCGGATCTGACCTATGCCTACAGGATCTTCCCCACGGATCTCATGCAGAGAATACGCTGGGAGGAGCTGAGACATCCGTTTTTCCTGGAGACAGCCTTAAAGCCTTTAAGGCTTGGAGTAAAATTCATCGAGATCCCCGGGCACTGGACGGCGAGGACGGAAGGCGCATCACAGAATTCCTTCTTTGCGAATTTCAAATATTTCCGGACAGCCTGGCATAACAGATTCCTGAAGAAGGAACAGATATTGCTTAAATAATGGAAAAAGTAAGCCGAAAACCGTTTTTCTTTAATAGATTACGTATCGACAGCGACCTGGATAAATGGCGGTTTTTCTCAGTTCTCGGATTTTGCCTCATAGTCATAGCACTTGCCTGGCAGTCGGATGACGCATATCACGGCTATGTGATGTCAAGGCATCTGGCAGAAGGCCACGGGCTGGTCTACAATATAGGCGAAAGGGCCACGGCCAGCACCTGTCCGCTGTTTACGCTGATAATAGCGCTGTTTTATTTTTTTACCAGGGAGATGTATTTTACTTCTCTTCTGGTGTGCACCCTTTTTTCCGTGGCGGCCTATCACATACTGGTGTATGCGCTTTGCCGGACGAAGGAGCAGGTGGTGATATGTTTTATCACCCTCACCGGAAGCCAGGCTTTTATCTCCTATACTACATCGGGACTGGAAAACAGCCTCCTCTTTTTCTTAAGCGCACTGTTCCTGTATTTTATAAAGGATCAGGAGAAGTTTGACGGGAAGAGGATGTTTGGCCTGGCGCTCATCATCTCATTGCTCGCCATGGCAAGGATGGATTCCGTACTTATATTCGTACCGGTCATAGTGTGGATATACCTTTTCCGTAGGAAGGATGTTTCATTTATAAAGGCGGTGGGGATAGGGCTCGCAGGTCTTTTGCCCTTTATCCTCTGGGAAGTGTTCGCCTGCTTCTATTTCGGCTTTCCCTTTCCGAATCCGGCCTATGTCAAGCTGGGAACCGCCATTCCCACGGTGGAGTATATCAAGCGGGGCGTGAGATACGCTCTGTATACTGCGCTGGATGACGCTGTGGTCATAGCTGTACCGGCGGTGGCCGTAGTACTTGGACTCTTCAGCAGGAAGATGAAATATATCCTTGTATCCTCCGGGATACTGCTCTACGGGATATACGTGATCCGGATCGGCGGTGACTTCATGATGGGAAGGCATTTCACCAATATGCTGTTTGTTTCGGTGGCTCTTTCCGTGATGATGATAAATGATCTGAGGCAGGATACGAAAAAGCTGCCTGTGATACGGACCGCGTTTTATCTTACGGCCTTTGTCTCCGTGATCTTTGCGGCGACCTTTGGAAGGACCGACGGCACACAGTATCTGGTGGGGCATAAGTACAGCTCCCAGATCTCCGACGAAAGGGAATATTACTACGGGACCACGGGCCTCTATAATAATGTGGTCTCCCTGATAAAGACCGGGCGGCTTTGCGTTCAGGACACCTGGAATAACGAGGCCACGGACGATCTCAGGGATCGGGGCTTTTCCGGAGGCATCATAGAGAACGCAGCCGGGATACTGGTATATTACAATCCGGATCTTTACCTTAATGATACCTACGCTCTTGGAGATCCCTTCCTTTCAAAGCTCCCTGCGGAGTATCAGGATAACTGGCGTGTGGGTCACCTGAGGAGGGAGGTTCCGGAGGGCTATCAGGAAAGCATCCGCAGCAATGAGAACCTGATAGAAGACAAGGATCTGCATGAGTATTACGATAAGATAAGGCTGCTAACGAGATCGGAGCTTTTTTCCGAAGGCAGGATAAATACCATTATTGACATGAACCTGGGGAAATACAGGTATCTTACAGAGAATTACGAGAAGAGAAGAAAAGATGCGAAGGCGAAGGAGAAGAGAACAGAATAGTGTAATACTGACAATGGTACTGGGATTTTTCGGACTGCTTCTGTTGGTGTATTTTCTGGGAACCTTTTATTTCGTGAGCCGTTTCCTTCCCAACACCACCTTTAATGAAAAGCTGGTGGAGAGGATGACGGAGGAAGAGGCCGAGGAACTCCTGACGGATGAGATGTCCTCTTATGCCCTGACTGTTATTGGTAGAGAAGAGACCGGAGGAACCATCAAGGCATCTGACATCAACCTGAAGCCGGTGTTTGACGGGATCGTGGGAAAGTGCATAGACGAACAGAATCCCTTCACATGGCCTGTTTCCTTTTTCCGTTCGCCGGAGTTTAACAGCGAAAACGTTGTGGACTTTGATGAGAACCGCCTTGTGGCCAACCTTTCCGCCCTTGGGCTTTATGATAATGAAAGGGCGCCGGCGGATGCGTATCTGAGTGAATACAGCAGCGAGAGCGGATACACCGTTATACCCGAGGATCCGGGGACTACCCTGAAAAGGGACGCTACGGAAGCGGCGGTGAAGAATGCCGTGGAGCTTTTGAAGACCGAGGTGATACTGGAGGATGAGGACTGTTACGAGAGTCCCTCGGTATTCCGGGATGATCCAACACTTAATACGCTAAAGGATAACCTTAATAAATTTGTCCAGATAAAGCTTACCATTGATTACGGCGATAATTCTGAGACGGTTGACGGCGACCTTATAGGGCAGTGGATAAGCGTTGATGGAACCAACGTTACACTGGATGAGTCAAAGGTCAAGGAATATGTGGATTCCCTGGCGAAGGCCCATGATACCTTCGGCATAGCAAGAGAATTTAAGACCCGGTCCGGAGAGACCATCACCGTCCGCGGCGGAAATTACGGATGGTGGACTGACCGGCCCAATACGGCGGCTGCTCTTACGGAGGCCATATATAAAGGGGAAAGCGGCGAATTCAAGCCGGTATACTTCTCTGAGGCTGTGAGCCACGGGGACAGCGATATCGGGGATGACTACGTGGAGATAGATCTGGATGACCAGCATGTCTTTGTATATAAGGACAATCAGATGGTGGTGGACAGTTACTGCGTATCGGGAAAGGTATCTGCCGGAAATTACACGCCGGACGGGACCTACGCCATTACCTATAAGGAAAGGGACGCCACCCTTGTGGGAGAGAACTACTCCTCTTCCGTAAGCTACTGGATGCCCTTTAACGGAAACATCGGCATGCATGACGCTTCCTGGAGAGATAAGTTCGGTGGAAGCATCTACATCACCGGAGGCTCCCACGGATGTGTGAACCTGCCGAAGAAAAAGGCGGCAGAGATATACGAATATGTGGAAAAGGGCGAGCCGGTCATTGTATACGGCGGCAAGCAGGAAGTTCCTCAGGAAGAGAAACCGGATGTGACCGAACTCACGGAGGAACAGCAGCAGGCATTGCTGGCGCTTGTACTTCAGCAGCAGCAGGAAGCCATGGACGGGCAGATAAATGAAAATGAGGGACAGCAGGCGGAAGCACCGCAGGAAGCGCCTCAGGAAGGTCAGTAAAGCTTGGGCCTGTATAACGAACTTATTAGAAATGCAGACTCTGACATGTACCCCTTTCATATGCCGGGGCATAAGAGAAGATTTTCGGGCTTCGATCCCTATGAGACAGATATCACGGAGATCGACGGCTTTGATGATATGCATCGCCCGGGGGGGCTCATAGAGGAGCTGAATTCCGGACTCAGGGACTGTTTCGGAGGCGACAGGGTGAGGATCCTTGTGAACGGCTCCACCTCCGGAGTACTCGCAGCTATCTCAGCCTGTGCAGGACCCGGAGAAAAGATACTCCTCTGCAGCAACTGCCATAAGAGCGCAAAGGATGCGGTAAAAATAAGGGGAATAAAACCTGTTTTTATCGACCCTGAGGAGATAGAGGAATTTCACCTGACCGGCGGCATAAGACCTGAAAAGGTTAAAAAGGCACTGGAAGAGGAGGGTGACCTTGCAGCTGTTTTTATCACAAGTCCCACCTATGACGGTTTTTTATCCGATGTGAGAAGTATCGCAAAACACTGTCATAATGCCGGGATCCCTCTCATCGTGGACAGTGCTCACGGTGCCCATGCGGGATTATACCGGCCCTTTGCGGAAGAGTATAATTTTGAAAACGCTTCTGAAGCCGGCGCGGATATAGTGGTAAAGAGCCTTCACAAGAACCTGCCAGCCTTTACCCAGACGGCTGTCCTTACGGTAAACGGATCCCTTGTGGACAGAGAGAAGCTCAAGTATTATTACTCGGCATATCAGAGCACCAGTCCTTCATACATCCTTATGGCAGGAGCGGACAGGATGCTCTCATTTCTGAAGACGGAAGGGGAAAAGCGTTTCAGGGAACTGGACGAAAGATTAAAGGATATAAGAAAAGAAGTGGGGGAGAACGAGGTGATGGGTATTTCCGGCACCCGCTATATCGGGGACTTCGGGATATATGGTTTTGACCCCACGAAGCTTCTTTTCTATCACAGGGAATACAGTCCGGAAAAACTCTATGAAAGGGTCCGGACCCGGTTTCATCTTCAGCCCGAAAAGATAAGCGGCAGAGCAGTCCTCTTTATGACCTCCGTAATGGATGATGAGGAGGGTTTCCGGCGTCTTAAGGAAGCCATTGGTTCACTGACATGAATCGGATCTATGTATTGACAGGAAAAAGTTCTTCCGGAAAGGACAGCATTTTCCGGGAACTCATGAAGGATGATAAGACCCTGAAGAGCGTGATCCCCTACACCACCAGGCCTTTAAGGGAAGGGGAGCATGAGGGGGTTGAGTACCGCTTCTCGGATGAGGATGAGTTTTCCAGGCTTAAAGCAGAGGGGCGGGTAATAGAAGACAGAAGCTATAATACGGTGCAGGGCCTTTGGAGATATTTTACCGTTGATGACGGAAGTTTTGACGGGGATGAAGATATCCTTTTGATAGGGACGCTGGATACCGTGAATTCCATACGGAGTTATTTCGGGAGCAGGAAGGAAACGATCCCCATCTACATTGAATGCGATGACGGTGACCGGCTTATCAGAGCGGTAAATCGTGAAAAAAAGAGGAAGGATCCGCAGTATAAGGAACTCTGCCGGCGTTTTCTGGCGGATGACGAGGATTTTTCCGAGGAACGGTTAAGGGCAGCGGGGGTGGCTGTCAGGATAGAAAACGACGACCTTTTTAACTGCATCCGGGAAATAAGGAAGCATATCGGGAATTAGCGTATGGATATTAAAGTCAACCAAAGCAATGCCATAACAACGCCCGAGGCAGCGAAACCGACGGAACAGCCTTCGGAGGCTTTCAAATTTGCTCTTATGAGCAACATTGAGGAAGCTGATCTGAAGGAGAGGCTGACAGGCATGATGAATGAGATCACCATGCAGGGCAGCCGGATAAAGAAGCGGAAAGACATTGGGGATATGCGGAAGTACCGGAGCCTTGTGAAGGGCTTCATGAATGAGATAATCAACCGCTCCCACAAATTCTCGAGAGAGAACTTTCTGGACAGGCGCGGGCGTCACAGGGTGTATGGAATAATAAAACTCATTGATGAAAATCTGGACAGCCTTGCCGAGGAATTACTGAAGGAAGAGAGCGACAATCTCACGATCTTAAATAAGATAGGGGAGATAGAAGGGCTCTTGATCGACATACTGACATGATGGGATTTCGTGATATAATCGGACAGGAGCAGATAATCGCCAGCCTGAAGAATGCTGTATTCAGCGCTAAAGCGGCCCACGCCTACATCTTTGACGGAGAAAAGGGCATGGGGAAAAGGACTCTTGCCTATGCTTTTGCCAGAGCGCTTCTTTGTGAGGCGCCTCCCGGAGAACGTATGGATTCCGGGGCCTGTGGCTGCTGTCATTCCTGCATAATGGCGGAGAGCGGGAGCCATCCGGATATAATAACCCTGGTTCCGGAAAAGGAAAGCTCCATTGGCGTTGATGACATCCGTTCTCAGGTGGTGAATGATGTCGCCATAAAGCCCTATTGCAGCGAAAGAAAGATATACATCATACCGGATGCGAATCTCATGACGGAAGCGGCGGAGAATGCGCTGTTAAAGACTCTGGAGGAGCCGCCGGCTTATACGGTGATCATCCTTCTTTCCGAGAATAAGGACAGGCTTCTTCCCACCATACTTTCCAGAGCTGTGTGCCTGCCTATGAGAGCCCTCAGCAATGAAGCCATTTCAGATTACCTGGTGAAAAAAGGGCTTCCTGAAAAGGACAATGCGGCAGTAGTTTCCTTTGCCAGGGGCAATCTGGGAAAGGCCGTAATGCTCTCTGAGAGCGAGGAGTTCAAGGAGCTTCTCGGGAATATCAGAAGGACGGTCACCGGTGTCAGAGATATGACGGACACCGATATAAATGCAGCCGCTGCCGAAGCCGCAGAAAAAAAGGAAGAGAGGGACAATATACTGAGTTTTCTCCTTCTGTGGTTCAGGGACGTGCTTTTCCTGAAGGCCGGAGGAGACGAGGACCGGCTGATCTTCAGGGATGAAGTGAGGGAGCTCAATAAGGCTGCCGGAAATTATTCATTTGAAAAGATAAACCGGATAATACAAGAGATCAAAACAGCAAGGTCAAGGCTTAAATCCAATGTTAATGCTGAAAACACCTTTGAAATGCTGTTCATGATGATGAGGTAGAAAAATTGGTTAGAGTAGTAAATATAAGATTCCGTTCCGCCGGCAAGGTATACACCTTTGATGCCGGAGAGGAGAGCATGAAAAAAGGCGACTATTGCGTTGTGGAGACCGTAAGGGGCAGGGAACTGGGAAAGGTGGTGACTCCCCCGGAGGAAAGGGATGAGAAGCAGTTTAACAACCCCTTGAGGAAGGTCATCCGCGTGGCTACGGAGGAGGATCTGGAGAACGACAGGAAGAACAGGGAAAAAGAAAAGGAAGCTATTAAGATCTGCAAGGAGAAGATCCGTAAACACGAGCTTGAAATGAAGCTTATCGATGCGGAGTATACCTTTGATAACAGCAAGCTCCTTTTTTATTTCACTGCTGACGGAAGGATAGATTTCCGTGATCTGGTAAAGGATCTGGCAAGCGTATTCCGTACCAGGATAGAATTAAGGCAGATAGGAGTCAGGGATGAGACCAAGATCCTCGGAGGATACGGTCCCTGCGGCAGGGAACTCTGCTGTCACAGCTATCTTTCGGATTTTGTGCCGGTGTCGATAAAAATGGCGAAGGAGCAGGATCTTTCCCTGAATCCCACCAAGATATCGGGAGTATGCGGAAGGCTCATGTGCTGTCTTAAAAACGAGGAGGATACATACGAGTATCTGAATAAAAAGCTTCCGGGAGTCGGAGATCTGGTGGCGGATCCCTTGGGAGAAGAGGGTACGGTCACAGAGGTAAATGTGCTCAGACAGCGGATCAAGGTGCTTTTTGAGACAGAGGATGAAAAAGAGATCCGGGAATACCC
>CADBTX010000110.1 GCA_902797705.1 uncultured Lachnospiraceae bacterium
AGCACATGGTTCGGTCCCGCGAAATAGTCTCCCAGAGGCTCCGAAGAATAGGGTCCGATAAAGATGGCTCCTGCGTTCCTCACCTTTGTCATGGTCTTCCAGGGATCGTGGGTCACGATCTCAAGATGCTCTGATGCTATGTCATTTACCGCATCCACAGCATCCCTCATATTCCTTGCCACCAGGGCGTATCCGTAGTTTTCAAGAGACTTTTCTATGATCTCCCTCCTTGACAGCTCCGGAAGGAATTTATCTATCTCAGCGCTTACCCTTTCCGCTATATCCCTGGATGTCGTCACCAGGATGGCTGAGGCCATCTCGTCATGTTCTGCCTGGCTTAAGAGATCCGCTGCGATAAAGCGGGGATTGGCGCTGTCGTCCGCCAGCACCAGTATCTCCGAAGGTCCCGCAATGGAGTCAATGCTCACATGGCCGTAGACCGCTCTCTTTGCAAGAGCCACAAAGATGTTTCCCGGTCCCACGATCTTATCCACCTTCTTTATGGACTCTGTTCCGTAGGCCAGTGCCGCAATAGCCTGGGCTCCTCCCGTCTTATAGATCTCCCTTATGCCAAGGAGCTTGCAGGCTGCAAGGACCTGGGGATTCACTTTTCCGTCGCTCCCGGCGGGCGTGGTCATTATGATCTCATTGACCCCTGCCACAAGTGCCGGTACCACGTTCATTAAAACGGAGCTTGGATATACCGCCTTGCCTCCCGGTACATAGACTCCCACCCGGTTTATGGGGGTGATCCTCTGTCCCAGTATCACGCCTTCATCCCTGGTCTCGAAGAAGCTCTGGCGCTTCTGTTTTTCATGGTAGGAACGGATATTATTGATGGAGCGCCCCATGACACCCATCAGGTCCTCTCCCACCTTAGATACGGCTTCTGCCACCTCTTCATCGGAGACCCTGAAATTATTGTGATCCAGCTCACAGCGGTCGAACTTAAGGGCGTATTCGAAAATAGCCTTATCCCCGTTTTTTCTCACGTTATCGATTATCTCTGAAACCGTCTTCTCATGCTCCGGATAACTGTCCGGCTTTCTTTTTAACAGTCTTCCGAGAAGGTCGGCCTTGGTCTCACTGTTTAATTCTACGATCCTCATGGTACTCATTACCCCTCTTTAAGAGCGTTTATTATTGTTCTTATCCGTTCCGACTCCATCCTCATGGACACCTGATTCACCACCATCCTGGCGGAAAGATCGCATACCTCCTCCAATACGGAAAGGCCGTTCTCCCTTAAGGTGGAACCGGTTTCCACTATATCGCAGATCACATCGGAGAGGCCTACTATGGGGGCCAGCTCGATGGAACCGTTCAGCTTGATGATATCAACTGTCTGATGCTTTCTGTTATGGAAATAATCCCTGGCTATCCTTGGATACTTGGTGGCAACCTTTATCATCTCATGATGCTTTAAGAGCTCCGCCGCTTCAGGGAAGCCGCAGATGCACATACGGCACTTTCCGAAGCCAAGATCCAGCACCTCGTATATAGCCCGGTTTTCCTCCATAATGATGTCCTTCCCGCTGACACCTATGTCCGCCACGCCGTGCTCCACGTAGGTGGGAACGTCCGGTCCCTTGGCAAGAAAGAATTTAAGCTTCTTTTCTTCATTAACGAAGATCAGCTTCCTTGAAGACTTGTCCTTCATCTCTTCACAGGTGATGCCGATCCCCTCCAGTCTTTCAAGGGTCTTGTCCGCAAGACGTCCCTTGGTAAGAGCAAAAGTCAGATATCTCATAATATGTATATTTCCTCGTTTTCTCCCTCAGGCCTGATATCTTTTTCAAAGGCAGCCTCATCAAGCCTTGTCATCGAAGTAATGATCCCCTTTGAACGGAGTTCCCCTGACTTTTTCAGGGCTTCGGCAAAGGATCCCTCCCTGTAGTATACGAAGGCCTTTCTTTCCCCTTCAGTGTTTTCGATGTTCTGTCTCTTAAGGGTGCTTAAGAGCTGGTCTATCACCACCGTAAAGCCTACAGCCGCCTTATCCCTGCCGAAATTCCGCAAAAGATTATCATATCTTCCGCCCCTTATTATGGCTTCTCCGGTACCGAAGGTATAGGCACGGAATATCATTCCGGTATAGTAGCTGTGCTTTGAAAGCATGCCGAGATCAAAGGTTATATGTTCTTCCACTCCGTAGAGCTTCAGCCTTTCATAAAGAGCCTGAAGCCTTTCCACTGCAGCCTCCGACCTTCGGATCCCCTTTACCTTTTCCCCGGCCTCGGACAATATCTCGAACCCCCCGAAGAAATCCGGGAAGGACTGAAGGGTATTCTTAAGCCCCTCTTCTATCTCAATATCATTGAGGCAGTCCATGGTGCCGAAATAATTCTTATTCCTTATGTTTTCCGAGAGCTCCGAAACCGTATCATCCGGAAGCCCCGCGTATTCACAAAGCCCGCGGAAATACTCCGTATTTCCGACACAGATCTGAAAATCCTCAAGCCCCGCCGCCTTTAATATCTCCACGGCTATATTGATGACTTCCGCGTCCGCATCCACCGAAGGCTCTCCCATGTACTCCAGCCCCAGCTCCGTGACCTCCTTTAATTTTCCCTGGAGATCGGATCTGTTGGAAAAGCTGTGGCCGAGATATGAAAGGCGGATGGGAAGACCGTCCTCAAAGAAATATTTCACCGCGGCTCTGGCCACTCCCGGAGTGAAGTCCGGGCGGAGCGCCAGAGTGTTATTCTCGCTGTCAAAGAATTTATAAACCTCTCTTGAAGGAGTGGTGCCTGTCTCTCTTGAAAAGATATCAAAGAATTCAAAGCTTGGAGTCTCTATCTCGCTGTAGCCAAAGGACTTTGTCACAGCCTTTAATTTTTCCTCCAGAGCCTGTTTACGGATAAGCTCATGCCCGTATATATCCCTCACGCCCTCCGGGGTGTGCAATAGGTTCTTTCTCATGATACAAGTCTCCTTGTGCTTTATCTGGAATTATTATTATACTTCCTAACACCCTTTGTTTAAAGGAAAATTTAGTCATCCCTCTCATTTAAGTCTGTCTGCAGCGCCTCAAGATAGGGCAGGTACATTCCCAATGCAGGGGTGATATAGTACCTTTCATCGGTCTCTTCGAACCGGAAGGAACGTCTTCCTCCCTCCTCATATCTCTGCCAGAAGCCGTAGAGCTTTCTGAAGGGCAGGTAATAAAAGATATCCCTGCCGGTATAGTGAAGAAGGAAAAAGGCCACCCCTCCCTGGGCTTCAAAATCCTTCATAAAGGCCACCTGGTGTTCATGGATATTCCTTAAGGTAAAGGTATCCACAGCGCACTCCTTGGCGTCAAAACAGACCGGGATCCCCTGTACCGCTCCGATATAGTCCACGGTGCTCTTCTGATCAAAGTAGGCAAGCTTAATGGTCCTTGACTCCTTATCGAACTCCACGGGAGTTATGGGAGTAGGTATCTTTTGAATGAGAGCCAGGCCCTTTTCCCTGTATTCTTCATTTGTTCTGTTTATTAGATCCTCCAGTTCTGATCCCCGGAGTCCCCTTGTTTTCCAGCTCATACGCGAAAATGTGCCAATATCCTGAAACCGGCGCTTAAAGTCCGATCTACATCCTGTATTTAAGGAGAGCGTTCATGTCATCCTTGACAGGAGCCTCAAAGGTCCTGCCGGATAGATATGAAAGATCCATTTTTTTCTTCGGAAATACCACCCTGAAAGCGTGGAGCATCTGCCGCTTTACGGACAGTTCCTCCGATATCCTTAAGGACTCGGGTGTGCAGTACTTGATATCCCCTATAAGAGGAAATCCCGCCGAAAGCATGTGGGCCCTTATCTGATGGGTCTTTCCCGTTATAAGATGCACTTCCGCCAGGGTCAGGATATGTCCCTTTACCTTAAGCCTCCCCGCAGGCTTTACTTCTGTTTCCACGGGATCCGCATCGTTCCCCGTCTTTTCGGCAGTTATCACCGACTTATTATTTTCCTTATCCCTGGTAAGAAATCCTTTGAGAAGAAGCTTCTCCTTTATCTCACCGAGGCAGATAGCGTAATAGTATTTGCTTAAGCTTCTGTCCTTTAGAACAGCGCTTAATTCCTTTAAGCCCTTCTGTGTCTTCCCACAGAGCACCAGTCCCGAGGTATTCCGGTCCAGTCTGTTGCAGACCGAGGGCTTTACCGCGTAGTTTTTTGTGGAGGGAGCGAGATAGGAAAGGAGCAGGTCATTTAAGGACTTTTCCCCGGAGGCATCGGACTGGCTTAAGAGATCCGGGTCCTTATTGATGATCAGGACATTGTCGTCCTCAAACACTATGTTCTTCTTAAAGCCCTTAAGTTCTTCCTTTTTTACCTGTTTTTCCGGGGAGGATGAAGATCTGGGGCCGAACTTCTCCATGACCTCATCAGAAAAAAAGACCTTCAGGGAGTCTCCTTTATTCAGCACTTCCTTTCCGGTGGTCTTTCCGTTATTTAATACGATATTCTTTTTTCTTAAGGCCTTAAATACCACTGCCCCCTTTGCGCCGGGCAGAACCTTTTCCAGATATTTTATTACCGTCTGCCCTTCATCCTGGGCAGCTATGATGTATTCCCGCATCCTGATTTCCCCCGGACATTTCCGAAATACTTATTTTACCACCAGGGCATAGCCCCCTTCCGAATCCCCGAAAATACCGGAGACGGAACGGAAAAGCCCCTGATATCCCTCTTCGCCGCTGCTTCCGGTGTAAAAACGGAAAAGATGGTAATTCTCGATATCTCCAATGAATTTAAGCCTGTCTCCCGGGATCAGCACGCTGTCCAGCGAGGAGATCAGCTCATCGGAGAGAACTATCTCCTCATCCTCTCCCCAGTTATTCCAGCCCATTGTGCCAAGGAGATCACATATCTCTATAAAAGAGGAGTAGGTGATGACCGCATCCTCATCCGGAGAATCCGGATCCAGCACGCAGGGTATAAGATCCCCGTCGCCGTTCTCCGATTCTTCCACACACACGATCTTTCTGTATCCGTCTGCCAGGATCATTTCCCCGCTGCCGTTTACCATTACGGGCACCAGGACATTCCTTGATTCCCCGTCCACCGTCACGGTCACGGCCCACACGTCATTCTCCGTATCGTCAAAGGAAAAATCGATCCCGGACTGAAGGAGGGCATTGTCCCTGTCCTCTTCCTCTTCTCCAAAGCCTTCGGAGGGTTCACCTATCACGGTACCCATGATCTCTTCCTCTGCCGGTGCTTCCCGAGCGCTCTCCTCTGAAGAAACCTCCACCGGCTCTTCGCCTCCCTCTTCATAGGCTTCCGTTTCTCCGGAGGGGAGCACCTCCTCGGTAACACTCTCCATGTCTTCCCCGCCTGCTCCGGAGAGCTCAGGGCCGAATATCTTTACCACCATCGCAAGGATCACTGCAAAGAGAACTGCGGTCAACAATATTAAAAATATAAATGATATTTTCTTCCCCACGATTTTCCCTACAGCGAAAGATTGGAAATGAGCCTGATCATTTCCTCATCCTTTTTTAATACCTTAAGCTTCTGAGAACTGAGAGCCTTAAGCCTTTTCACAAATTCCTCAGTTCCCTTAAAGCATTTTACGTTCCACTCCTTAAAGCCGTTCTTCTTATTCATGAGATTAAGATGCTTAAGAAGGGCATCGCTGTCCTTCATTTCAGGCGGTATAAGGAGCATTGTATTCTTGTTCAGCACCCCTGCAGCCGGTACGAAAAAGGACTTCTCCGAGGTGGTGATGACCGCGTCGTAATAGATCAGGATATTGCCCCTTGCCTCTTCTATCTTCTTATAATCCTCTTCGCTTATGGACTTGAACCTCATGAACATTATGAGGTTCACCGCTGCCATGGCTGTGGGTATCGCCGATATCACAGCCAGCACCAGAAATACCATGCCGTACTGCGGAAAGATCACCCAGGTGCAGAGGGTGAGGACAAAGGTTATGATACAGGGGATAATGAAGCGTATCAGCGAAGACTTATGCTGATGGTCTATATATCCTCTTTCTCCCTTCTTAAATGATGCGGTTTTGGAAACAGTTTCTTCACTCATGCTTTAAGACTATCCTGTCCTCGTCCTTCATAATGGAATTCGCAGGAACCACTCCCCTTACCCTTACAAGGGTATAGATATTGGAATTCCGTCCCACTACCGTGCCGGGATTAAGAACCGAATTGCAGCCCACTTCCACGTGGTCTCCGAGCATTGCCCCGAATTTCTTTAATCCGGTCTCTATCTTCTCTTCTCCGGCCTTCACGGTAACAAGGCTCTTGTCCTGCTTCACGTTTGAAACCGTGGAGCCGGCTCCCATATGGGCGTAATGGCCGAAGATGGAATCACCCACATAGCTTAAATGGGGCACCTGGACGTGGTTAAATAATATCACGTTCTTTAATTCCACGGAGTTTCCCACTACGCAGTCATTTCCCACCAGCACCTTGCCCCTTATAAAGGCTCCGGGTCTCAATTCCGTATTTTCCCCTATTATGCAGGGTCCCTTTATGTCTCCCACGTTGGGATGGATGCTTGCGCTCTTTGCTATCCAGATATCCTCTCCCTTTTTCTCATAAATACCGGGATCCAGGGTCTCTCCCAGGGACCTTATCATATCCCCTATGCCGTTTAGCGCTTCCCAGGGATAGGTGAAGCCCTTAAGATAGTCCCCGGCCAGGGTCTCATTTAAGTCATACAGATTTACGATCTTTATCTCTTCCATTTCCTTAATGCTAAACTCCTTATCCTATTTTCTTAAATCTCTGTTGTAATTCCCCTCTAAGGTCGTTCCTTTTCACGGATTCCACATATTTCGTGACGAAGGATTCCAGTGTCTCCCTGTACTTTACGGGGGTAAGCTCTCCCTTTTCCACCTGCGACAGCCCCTTTTCCCAGCTGGCTGTCATTTCGGGATTCAGCATCCCGGGCATGGTGCAGTTCACCACTTCAAATATCATCTCTCCCAGTTTGCTGGGGGTTAAGATCTGATTCTTTTTATTTAAGTTCAGATACCTGATATTCACAAGTTTTTCAAGGATCCCGGCTCTGGTGGCGCTGGTGCCGATGCCGGCTCCCTTTATCTGGGCTCTTAGCTCCTCATCCTCGATAAGCTGTCCCGCATTTTCCATGGCCAGTATCATGGAACCCGTGGTATAGCGCTTCGGAGGACTGGTCTTTCCCTCCTTCAGGGAAAAGGGGCCGGTCTTTGGCTCCATGCCTTTCTTTATCACCGGGATCAGAGCCATAAGGCCCTTGTCGTCCTCTTCCTCCCCTTCGCTGTTCTCGCCTTCCTCTTTTGTTTTCCCGGACTCGCTAAACTTCCTGTCCTGGCCTGTGATCACGTAGAATCCGGGATCCGTCAGGATCTTTGAATTGCTGAAGAATCTCTCCTCACCCTTCTCAGTGGTGACAAGGGTTAAGAGACTCACCTTCTTAAACACCGCAGGGGGATAAAATATGGAAAGAAAGCGGCGGACTATCATGTCATAGACCTTTTTTGAAAGCTCGCTCACTCTGTTGTATTCTTTCAGGTTCCCTGTAGGTATGATGGCGTAGTGGTCCGTCACCTTGCTGTCGTCGGTATAGGGCTTTTTCCCCACATTTCTGTATAGCCCCTCGTTTATTATATGGTCCGTAAAAGCAGTAACCGGAGTATAACTCCTCACGCCCTTCAGGTTCTTTATTATCTCCCCGGCCACAGCCTTTGTAAGGACTCTGGCATCGGTCCTGGGATAGGTGGTGAGCTTCTTTTCATACAGCTCCTGAGCGCATTTCAGTGTTTCCTCGGGACTTATGTGGAAGCGCTTTGAACAGGCCGCCTGGAGCTCCGCCAGATTATAAAGGAGCGGCGGCTTCTTTTTCTCATCGCTTTTTTTGATCTCCTCTATACGGGCTCCCCTGTTATTCTCAAGGGTTTCGATGAATCCCTGTGCCGTCTCCCTTTCAAGAAAACCTTTTTCATTATATATCCCGGGCCTGCCTGCATATTCCGAGCCCGGGGCCACCTTCCACTCTCCGGTATAGCTTCCCTCCGGAAGGGTAAATGTACCTTTTATGCGGTAGAATACGGTTTCCTTAAAGGAACGTATCTCCCTTTCCCTGCGGACCACCATACCGAGGACACAGGTCATCACTCTTCCCACGGCAATGGCTGAGTACTTCTTTGTGCCCGCAGCCTCGTTCAGCATCCTTCCGTACTTTACGGAAAGGGCTCTGGAGAAATTGATGCCCATGGAATAATCTTCGATGCCCCGCATTATCCCTGCGTTGGAGAGATTGTCATAATCACTGTAGGGCCTTGCCTCGTCTATTCCCCGGCGTATCTCCTCTTCCGTGGTGGAATCTATCCACACCCGCTTTTCTATGAGTCCTTCTCTTACGCCGCCCTTACGGCGGATAAGCTCCTCTATGACCTGACCCTCTCTTCCCGAGTCCCCGGCCCAGAGGACGGTATCTATGTCGCTCCTGTGAAGGAGCCTGTTCACCGTGTCATACTGCTTCTTAACATTGCCTATGACCTCATATTTATATTCCGCCGGCAGAAAGGGCAGATCCTCCATCCGCCATCTCTTATATTTCTCGTCATATTTTTCCGGATAGCACATCTCCACCAGATGTCCCACACACCAGGTGATGCAATACTTATCGTCCTCGATAAAGCCGTCCCCCCGGCCCTTTACATTCAGGATGGATGCGTATTCTCTGGCGACACTGGGCTTCTCGGTTATGACAAGGGTCTTTCCGCTGCCGCTCATCTCCTTTTCTCCAGATCACTCATTATCTCGTCCAGTATAAGGTCGGAAAGTTCCCTCTTTGAAAGGAAAGGAAGCTCCTTATTGCCATCTTTTTTAATAAGGATAAGCTTATTTGTATCGCTCTTAAAGCCTGCCCCCTCTTCCCTGAGGGAATTGGCGCAGATCATATCCGCATTCTTCTTTTTTAATTTGGCCGCTGCGTTTTCTATGAGATCCTGGGTCTCCATGGCAAAGCCGCAGATGTAATGATGCTCTCCTCTGCTGTGACCCACGGTATCGAGAATGTCCGTGGTCCTTTCGAGACTTATGACCGGGGCTTCCCCCTCCTTCTTTTTTATCTTCTGATCCGCGCTTTCCTTTGGTCTGAAGTCCGCCACCGCAGCAGCGAAGATAAAGATATCTGTATCCTTCTGCTCCTTAAACACAGCCTCCGCCATATCTGAAGCGGAAAGCACATCAACAGTATTTACCATAAGGGGCTTCTTAAGGGATGTGCGGCCAGATACCAGAGTTACCTCTGCCCCCCTGTCTGCCGCAGCCTCAGCGAGGGCATAGCCCATCTTTCCCGAGGAATGGTTTGTTATATAGCGCACCGGATCTATGGCTTCTATGGTAGGCCCCGCAGTTATCAGCACCTTTTTCCCCTTCATGTCGTGCAGATGACCCACATGCCTTAAGCCGAGGGTAATGAGGTCCTCCACAGCGGGAAGTTTCCCCTTCCCCACATCATTGCAGGCCAGAAGGCCGCTCGCAGGCTCTATCACCTCATAGCCATGGTCCCTTAGTTTCTGAAGATTCTCCTGGACAATGGAGTTTTCATACATGGCCGTATTCATGGCAGGGGCTATGAGTTTCGGGCATTTAACCGCCAATACCGTGGTGCTTGCCATATCATCCGCTATACCGTTTGCGATCTTTCCGATGATATCGGCGCTGGCAGGGGCGATGAACAACAGATCCGCCTTCTTTGCGAGACTGATATGCTCCACCTCAAAGTCAAAGTTCCTGTCAAAGGTATCGATGATGCACTTGTTTCCCGTAAGGGTCTCAAAGGTAATGGGGTTAATAAAGAAAGCGGCATTCTTTGTCATGATGACATCTACATTGAATCCCGCTTTTACGAAGCCGTGTGCAAGATCCGCAGCCTTATAGGCCGCAATGGATCCCGTTACTATCAATAATATGTTTTTTTTCATGTCATACTCTGCACGCAAATGACGCGCATTGATCTATACCAGTTCACTCAGTTTTTCGATAAGTTCCGTCTGATTTACGGGCTTTAATAAGAAGCCGCTGGGATGAAGGGAAAGGCTCCTCATCACCATGTCCTTTTCGGAGTTTCCGGTTAAGAATACTACAGGGACCGTGCCGCCCTTATCCATGATCCTTATCTTCTTTAATGTGGTGGGGCCGTCCATCTCAGGCATGTAGCAGTCGAGAAGGATACAGTCCGGAAACTGCTTTTCCAGGAATTTAAGCGCCTGGGCTCCGGATTTCACACATGTCACCTTGAAATTCCTGTCAAGATAACCCTTTACCACCTTAAGTGCCACAAGATCATCATCCACTACCAGGATATGCTTCTTTCTGCTGGAGGAGATTATGAGCCTGTCTATGGCTGTCCTGATGGACTCCATGGAACTGTATTCGGGAAGCTCATAGGCCGCTCCCGGAAAGACATTGGTGGAAAAGACCTCTCTGTCTTTTTCGTCGGCCACAAGAAGAAGGGGAATATCCTTAAACCTCGCATCTTCCCTGAAGTCTATCATCGAAAACAGTTTCTGCCTCATGGCTCCTTCGATATAAACCACGATACATTCGGGAATAAACGAACCCACTTCGGAGAGCACGTTATTGGTTATCAGGGTGTACTTCACATGGTAGATCCCTTCAAAGCCGTGCTGGAACTCCCTCATCTTATCCAATGTTGATGTTAAAGCAAGAACTTTCTGCATTTACCTGTACCTCTTTAAAAAATTATTATACCACAGAACTCCGGAAGATAAAAACCCAATTAAAGTGCGTCTTTCGCTCTGCTTATACACTCCGCCGCCTCATCATATTCAAAATCCCCCATAAGGGAAAGCGCCTTCTTGACCTCAGTTCTCACATCTGCCGGTATCCCGGAAAATCCCAGGAATTCTCTTATGGCCTCCTCCGTCCCGTCGGAATCCATATCATTTAATAACTCCTCTATGGCATCCAGCTTATCCGATACCTCTTCCTTTGATATCTCTTCCCCCTGGCCACTTTGATCCTCATCGGGCATGGCTTCCGATACATCCAGTGCCTCACGGATCTCTTTCAATACCGTATCAAGAAGGGATTCCAGTCCGGCCTTGTTTTCCAGTATCTCTTCTTCTTTCCTGTCTCTTGCCAGATCCTCAAAGTGCTTTGCGAGATCAGAGAGCTCCTCGGCACCGATGTAGCGGGCAGAGCTCTTCAATGCGTGGACGGAGATCTGGTAAGCCGCAATATCGTGGTTTCCAAGCTGCTCCGCAAAGGTCTCCGGTCTGTTGGAGGAGATAAAGGAATTTAAAAGCGTCCTGTACATTTCAATATCCTTTAAGGAGTTCTCCAGGCCCTTTGCCACATTCACATGGCTCAGCTTATCTAACCACTCCCTGTTTTCCTCCAGCTTTGAATCCAGGCCGTCATCGCCGTTTACCATGTCGGATACGGCGCTCACGCTGTCCATATCTCTCTTCTTCTTATCCTCGGGGATCCACTTCTCCATGACCTCCATAAGCCTTTTCAGTTCGATGGGCTTCGTCAGATAATCATTCATCCCCGCATTCAGGAACTCTTCCTCGACTCCCTTGATGGCGTTGGCAGTAAGCGCAACAACAGGGTTCTTAAATTTCTCTCTGATCTTTACGGTAGTCTCGATACCGTCCATTCCCGGCATCATGTGATCCATGAAGATAATGTCATAGTTGTCATCCTCTTCGAGGCGGGCAATGGATTCGGCTCCGCTGGAAGCCAGATCCACAGAAGCGCCGTACTGGCTTATGAGACCCTTTGCCACCTCCAGATTCACCCTGTTGTCATCCACCACCATGACCCTGGCATCAGGACATACGAAGGGAAGCCTGAATTCATCATTTCTGGTCTTTAACTCTCCGAATACATAGTTGCAGTCGGTGCTGTCTATTACTCTCTGGGGAATGTTGAACCTGAAGGTACTGCCCTCCCCGTAGACGCTGGTCACGTCTATGGTGCCTCCCATAAGGTTAAGGAGGTTATTGCACACCGCAAGTCCGAGACCCGTTCCGGTGATACCCCTGTTTCGTCTGGTATCTATCTGCATAAAGGATTCGAATAATTTCGGCATATCCTCATCCTTGATTCCTATACCCGTATCCCTTACGGCTACCACAAGCTCGCCGCTCTCCTCATTTCTGGATCTCCAGTCAACAGACAGCTCTATCTCACCCTTATCCGTGTACTTTACAGAGTTATTCAGGATATTGATAAAGATCTGCCTTATCCTCATTACATCTCCATAGAGGCCTTCGGGAATATGCTTACCCAGAGTCACCTTGAATTCTATAGGCTTCTCCGACACCTGTATGGCGATGATGCTTGTGATATCGTTTAAGAGCGAGGACAGGGCGTACTCGTCCTCGATGATCTCGAATTTTCCGGACTCTATCTTTGAGAAATCCAGTATCTGGTTTATTATGCCCAGAAGATTATTGGCGCTGGACCTGATATTTCCCGCATAATTCCTGGTTTTATCCGAGATGTCCTTTTCAGAGAGGATGAGTTCCGAGAACCCGGCAATGGCGTTCATTGGCGTCCTTATCTCATGGGACATGGAGGACAGGAAGTTGGACTTGGCAGCGCTGGCCTGATCCGCCATATTCTTAAGGATGAAGGAAGCGATGATGGAGGATATCTCGGACAGGGCATCCACCAGTTCCTGTGACCACTCGTAATTCCTGTCATTCTTTTCGTAGAAGATGGCTCCCCTTATCTCGTCCTCGGAACGGATGAAGCAGAGAATTCCGCTGGTGCCGAGGGCGTTAAGGAAATCGCCCGTATCTCCCTTCAATACCTCAAAGAAATGATCATCAACCCTTACAACGTCGGATTTTCCGAGAAGGTTTCTGGTATTGTCGAAGTCATCCTTATCCACGTTGAATTTCCTGCCCAGGAAGGGACAGCCAAGCCTCGTCATCCTGTCAAATTCGGCAATGCAGGAGAAGCACTCCAAAGTGGTGGTGCTGTCCCGCTCCAGGATATGTATATAGTCTATGTCAAACTGGCTGCTGATCCTCTCAAGCACAAGATCCACGGCGCTTCCCAGCTCCTTGGACCTCTGGAGAACGTTGAAAACAAAGGGGATGATCTCGCCGAAGTATACATTGTCCTTGGAATCACCCACGTCATTGATCTGGAACTTTTCTTCCATGGGCATCGCTTCCATAAGATCCGCAAGACCGTGGAAATATGTGATGGTATACTCCAGTCCCAGTCCCGTACCCTTATTTAAGTTCAGGGAATCCAGTCCCTCCTTGATCCTGGAATCAAAGATCTCCATGACCTCATCCGTTGGATTACTGAAATACACCACAAAGGAGGGATCCGAGATCCTGATACGGAGATCCTCTTCCGTAGTCAGGTTCCTTACGCCCTCAGCCATTCGCTCTATAACCGCATCCAGGAAAACCCTTCCCTGTATGTCCGCTATCTCCTTAAAGTTATTAAAATGGATATAGCAGATACTTGCCACATTTCCGGGGCCTTCATCGCTGGTCTTCTGGGAAAGGAGACGGAGTCCCACATCCCACTGGATAAAGTTGGTCACCCTGTCTCTCGCCACTCTTTCAAGAAGGATCTGTTCTTCCCTCTTTTCTGCGGTGATATCCTTTATCCTTCCCACTCCTCTTTCCGCTTCGCCGGTGCCATCGTTATAGACGATCTGGCCCTCCACGGAGAACCATCTGTATTCCTCATCCTCATTTCTGTGATATCTGAATTCGATGGGACCCGTAAGCCTTCCATCCATAAATAAGCGGATCTTCTCTACGTCATTGGGATAGATCTTTTTACCGGTATTAAGAGTCGTGTCGGTGAAATCCTTAAAGGTCTTCTTACCACCCATCTTCACGCTGTCATGGCTGTCAAAGCTTCCGAAGGTGACAAGCTCGTCCGTATTGTAGTTATAGTCGATTATTATGTCATTGGAGTTTTCAAAGGCAAGGGTATATCTTTCTTCATCGGACTTTACCTCCTCCATGAGGTTGTCCTCTCTTATTATGTGCTCTTCCTCTGTCTTCGCTATGTAATAGATGATGGGGATCATTACGACGAATTCTATGGTAAGCCCCAGAACATAGCCGATATATATGGAGATCTGATCCCTGCCGATGACTCCGAGAAGATCCCTTTTCTCCACCCAGCTGCCGACCCGGAACCACATTGCCACAAGCATCAGCACATAATTCACTCCGGCAGTAAAGAGAGTAAGTATGGGATCTATATAAAACAGGGTGATTATCGTGGAAAGGATAAAGGTGATCCATATCCCCACATGGGGCATCAGCGCTGCGGAAAAGACACCGAAGGACAGTGCAAAGACATTAAAGTATTTATTAAAGACGATATTATCCGATACCTTGTTAACTATCACCGTGGAAACAGCCACACTTGTGACCACGGCGCAGAATATCACGAGATGGGGAAAAGGCATGATGAAGATATTGAGATACCTTAAAGCCACCACCAGAGGCACTGACACAAGTATCCAAGGCATCACTCCCGCCGTGATGTGATTCATCCTGGCGTCGTTCTCAACAAGATAACGGTTGGTATTTCTTGCTTTGTTTATGGAATTAATGCTCCTGTTTTTCTCCATAAAACCTGTACTCTACTCCAAAAGATCCCCGATCCCCGAAGCGGAGCCTCCTCCGCCCTCATCATCCCTGAGCCAGGAATCGTCCTCCGCACTTTCCGAGATATCCCAGTCCAGATCCGGCTTGTCGGGCCCGTCCTGCTTCTTCTTTCTGCGTTCCCCCCGGCGTCTCTCCACCTTTACGGGAACGTCGTGCCAGCGCCTGTCCACTCCCTTTCTCCTCTGGAATATCTTTGCGGGCTGGACGTTTTCCGGAACAACCCTCATTCCCGCCGCCTTTTCGGCGATACGGTCATAATACTCATAAATGGTCTGGATGCCCCCGTCGATCACAAAATACAGCCGTATGAGAGGCAGCAGCAGGATAATGAATATCATGGCAAGGAGCATGAATACGGTGCTGTCGGAAACCTGAACGCATATATAACACATCATGGTAAGAACGGCTATGGCGATGATCATGAGAAGATAGATAAGCCTTTCCTTAAGGAAAATGTTCATCTGCTCCGTCATCTCATCCCGCATCTTAACCGCTTCTTCCCTGGAACAGCCGTTTATATTGAATGCCTTTACGAATTCTACGTACTTTTGTATTCTCTTACCCATGACACTAAGGAAATAACTGAAACTTAATTATACAATAAAATCCCCGTATTTTTAATACTTTATTCCCTGTTTCTGATGATTTCCGTTATTTTATCCACATCCTCAGGAGAAAGATCCGCATACATGGGTATGGTCATTACGGAATCCGCCATTCTTCCGGCCACGGGAGTCTCGCTGCTGTCATAGGAATCCCTGTAGCAGTCAAGCTTTGTCACCATGGGGTAAAAATACTTTCTGGCCCCTATACCCTTTTCACCTAGACGTGAAAAGAGCCTGTCCCTGTCCTCACCGTATTCATCTTTATCGATAAAGACGGGGAAATAGGCATAATTCGACTTCTGGTCCTGTCTTTCGGAGATAAGTCTCACACCCTTTATATCACTAAGTCTCTCTCTGTAGAGATCGTTTACCTTCTTACGTTTTTCTATCTCGGCATCAACATGCCTTAAATTGCAAAGTCCCATGGCCGCCGAGAATTCATTCATCTTGGCATTAGGGGAGATATACTTTACCGTCTCCTCATCGGCAATGCCGAAATCCCTGAGTTCCGTGACCATACGGGCCTCTTCTTCGTTCCGGCAGCATACGGCGCCGCCCTCTATGGTATTGAATACCTTTGTGGCGTGGAAGGAAAAACAGGACAGATCCCCGAAGGAACCGCTGCCTCTCCACTCACCCTCATATAACAGCTTAACCCCGAAGGTGTGGGCCGCATCATAGATCACCTTAAGACCGTGCTTTTTCCCTATCTCCCCGATCCTTTTCACATCACACATGTTACCATATACGTGGACCGGCATGATGGCCACGGTGTTTTCCGTGATCTTTTCCTCGATCTTATCAGGATCCATGCAGCAGTCTTCTTCTCTTATGTCACAGAATACCGGTGTAAAGCCGCTTCGTACTATGGCGTGTGTGGTGGAGACAAAGGTAAAGGGGGTGGTTATTATCTCTCCTCCCTTTTTCAGATCCAAAAGGGAGAGCGCTATCTCCAGAGCCATGTGTCCGTTGACCGTAAGGGAAAGGGCCCTGACCCCAAGGTAGTCCCTGAGCCTGTCTGTCAGTTCCTCATGCTTTTCTCCCGCATTGGTGATCCAGTGACTCTCAAAGAGGGAGCTTATCTCATCTACATATTCCGTTATATCCGGCATGGAAGACCGGGTTACCAGGATCTTATGCATTTATCGTAAATCTCCATAAGCTGTTTATAGTTATCTTCAGGGGTATAGGGCGTTAACTTCTCTTTATCATAGTTATAGAGCCCTCTCTTTTTATCATCGTCGAAGGTCTTTATCCTGTCGGGAAGTGCGGAAATATCAGTAAGCAGCGCTTCAGCGCTGTCATAGATCCCCTTTACTATGCTTCCCCCGTTGCCGGCATCGGTAGCGATAACAGGTGTTCCTGACGCAAAGCTTTCGATCAGTGTCATGGGAAAACCCTCATACCACCTGGAAGCAAAGATCATAGCCTTCGAACCCTTAAGCATTTTCATGGCTTTTTCGCCGGGGAGATTTCCGAGAAAGCGGATATTGTCGGAGCTGAACTCAGCCCTCAGCTTTTCGCTGTATTCTTCTTCTCCCTCTCCCGCCACATTTATGGCAAATTCCTTCGGAAGCTTCTGCCACTCCCTTAATATATCCTCTATCCCCTTGGCGGGATCCAGCCGTCCAAGGTAGAGGAAATCCCTTCTTTGTGTCTCTCCGGCCTTTTCATCCCGGGTAAAACCATAGGTAAAATTCGGTTTCACATAGATATTGTCCGGGTTAAAGCCTGCCCCCACGAAAATATCCCTGTTAAATTCCGTAAGGGCGATGAACTTCACCCTGTCATAGTAGTGATGACGCTCTGCATTGGAGTTGATCCTGAGATTCAAAAGGGTTAAGAGCCTGTCATTCCTGTAACAGCCATGGATAAGGGCGGGAAGCTTCCGGGTGCCCTTATCTTTAAGACATTCCCTGCAGACCCTGTTATCCCGGTAGAGCATGGCGTTTATGCATAACATCCTGAAATTATGCAGGGTACGGACCACCGGCACATTCTCATCCAACGCGGCCTTGAAGACCGAAGGCGAAATAAGAAAACGTTCGTTATGAACGTGGACTATATCTATCTCATTAGCTCTTATAAGGTTTCTTACCCCCCTGTAGGTCTTATCCGAAAAGACGGCATCGGAGATCAGATCCCGGGGTTCCATATCCTTATTGTCCTTTGAATAACAAATGACATTTTCCCCGTGGGCTCTTAAAAGTCCTGTCTCATTCTCAAATACCGAATCCTCTCCTCCGGGGATCCTGTAACGGTTATGAATGGCGAGAATATTCATGTCTTATCTCAAAATACCCAGCCGGTGCAGATTTCTTGCGCTGTTATACAGAAAGACCTTCCAGCTGTTCAAAAATCCCGAAGTCCCAAGCACCGGGTTATTGGAAAGCCTGGTCCTTCTTATCAATCCTTCATATTGCCGGACATCACCATAGTCCGGCATTTTTTCGGGAAGACCGGTCCCGGACTTTATTATAGTCCTGTCAAAGCCGCTCTCATAGCAGAACACCATGTCCCCCGTCTCCCCGTTTTCCGTATCATAGATCACGCCTATGCCGTAATCCGACATATTCCGGGGATCATGGTCATAGATCTTTTCGGAATACTTTATCCTGCTCTTTCCGAAGTAGAAATTCCCAAGAGAATAATAGATCCTCTTTCCCCTGTACTCTTCCACCGGCTGCGGACAGTGGGGATGATGGCCTATGACAAGCTTTACGGAGTCAATATCCAGAAGAGCGTGGCCGAGACTGATATCAAAGGGCATGGGATAGAGATTCCGTTCAAAGCCCCAGTGAAGCACTACGATCACATCGGTTTCCGGGTTCTTATCCGCATAATCCCTTATGACTTTAAGGATCAGCCTTCCGTCCCTCGGCGCGCAGCCGGGACGGGCAGATCCTGCATACACCGTTTCCTCCGCATCCCATCCAAAATTAAAAATGGCGGCAGTCCTTCCGCCGTCCTCTATCTCCATGGGGCTCAAAGCCGCTTCTATGTCCCTTCCGGCACCGGTATGTAAGAAGCCGCCCTTGTCCAGCATACCAAGGGTAAGGGAGAGTCCCTTTTCCCCGAAATCCATCATGTGGTTATTTGCCAGAGTCACCCCTTTTGTATTAAGGACATTGAGAACTTCGGATATACAGGGATCCTGCTTTATACAGGAACCCCTTTTCCAGATCCTCTTGTTTTCCGGGTTTCCGACCCCGCCTTCCAAATTCGGGATCAGTCTGCAGCCCTTTTCCCTGAAATGATCTCCCAGTTCACGGATATCCTCACGGATCTCCGGATAATTGTAATAAAGATCTCCCGTGAACAGGAGCTTCATGAATTCTCCGATCTGTCGAAGGCTATATCCAGAGCCTCTTCATTTGTGAGGTTATTTTCCTTATCCTTAGGCTCCGTGAACCGTCCCACCAGCTCCGGTACCAGATCCAGTATCTTTGTAACGGCATCCTGGTTCTTGACATTTATGATACGGGTTTTTCCGTCCTTCACCATAAGTACGGCATAGGGCGTCATCCTGCCTCCCATGCCTCCTCTGTCTGCGCTCTTTTTGTCGTCGCTGCCGGTACCCGCCGCTATTCCGAAGGATACGTCAACAAGGGGGATCAAGGTCGTATCCCCAACCGTTATGGGCTCTCCCACCACCGTCTTGGAAGAGAGAAAATTCTCCATTCCGTGTAAAAGACCGCCGATGACATCATTTTTCTTAAGATCGTTCATAACCCTTAAATCTCTCCTTTATAAACTGCGGACTTCCCTGAGGAATCTCCTGAAATTCTTATTGAAATAAAGCTTCCACAAAATAATCACAAGTGTTATTATCCTTAACCGTCCCTTTAAGAACATGTCCCCGTCAACGACAAAGCGCTCAAAGTCCGGGATCAGGATGACATTCTTTCCGAATGACAGGAAAAGCATGGACAGTATCCCTGTCGCTTCCCCTGTAAGGGCGGGATCATCAAAACCGTATATGAACTCAGCCCTGTATTTCCGGGGCTTCAGCGCCCTTAACAGTCTGAAAAGCTCATTCAGTCCGAGTTTCACGGCTTCAGCAGATCGCTCATCATTAAATAATCTGGCGATATGATCTCCTCTGCCCCTTAACTCTCCCATTTTATCACAGATATCATTTATTTTATAGCCTGCTTTTTTCTTTCCGCCTTTGATAAGGCCCTTCAGCATACTAAAAAATTCCCTGATCTTTTGAAGTATGCCTTTTTTCTCTTCCGGCTCTTCTTCAGGCTCTTCTTCCGGCTTTTTTTCAGGCTCTTTTTCCGCTTCTTCTATCTTCCTGCTCTCCCCTTCTTCCGGAAGGGCTTTTTCCTCTTTTGAATCCCTTCCTGCGGCCTTCTCCTCCGGAGCCCCTTCTCCGGCCGTTTCCTCAGTCCTGTCTTCCACTGCGGAGGTCTCCCATTTCCGCTCTTCCTCCCAGGAAGGGCTCTCTCCTCCGTAGTAGTCGTACTCTTCCTCTTCCTCCCTGTCTTTTCCCGGCAGCAGCTTTATAAAGTGAAGTAATCTAAGTTCATAGTGGAGACCCTGTTTCTCAGTATCTTCCTTATTCCCTTCCTCTGCCTCATCCTCCATCATGCTCCTTAAAAACCTTATCCTGCCGTGAAAAAGGTGGAGTATCCATGTCAGATCGCAGTCCGCGTCATAGTAATTCTCCTCAGCCCTTACATAAGACTTTATCCTGTAACGGATAGGCACGAAAAGTATTATAAGGAGCACTATCACAGCCAGCGCCAGAAGGGAAAGCAGCACTATACCCAGGACTTTAAGGATCGTGAGAAAGACGGTCATGCTCCCCTCTCCTCCCCAAAGAAACGCCTGCTGTCATAATCCCCCTGCTTTTCAAAGATCTCCGAAAGGATATTTGCCGAAAGGTAGCAGGCCTCCTTTCTGCCACCGGCAAGGCCCACGATAAGGAGAGGCGATCTCCTGTACCACCTCTGCTTCAGCTCTGCTGCATTGTATATCTCCAGAGGATCACTGCCGCAAACAGGCACAGCGATACAGTAGACCCCCAAAAGTCCCGCACCGCTATTAAGCTTCATCTTTATTTTTTTATCCTTTCCCTCCATACTGCGGGAAAGGTAGAGTTTCTCGGAAAATCTCATAATCTGTTCCCTATCACTTCTGCCATTATAATTCATCATGCTAAAGTATGCAAAACCGCCTTTGAAAAAGTATCTGTCTTTTTTTTGCGAGACAGGAAAGATATGATCCCACCTCTGCTTTAAATTTATCACTCAATCTGCTATACTGTTCTGACAGATTTTTTACGGAGAGTTCTTATGGCTACAAAGCATGATACAGAAGTTCTGATCGGAGGGAAGGTCTTCACCCTGTCCGGTTATGAAAGCGAAGAATACCTGCAGCGGATCGCAGCATATATAAACGGTAAGATTTCCGAATACAGCAAGATCGAAAACTATTCAAGACAGAGCATTGACGTGCAGAATATCCTGCTTCAGCTCAATATTGCCGATGATTACTTTAAGATCAGGGAAAAATACGAGAGCTTAAAGGAAGCATCTGAGGCAAAGGACAAGGAGTTATACGACGTCAAGCATGATCTTATAACAAATCAGATCAAGATGAAGGACCTTGAAGAATCCCTTCAGAAGCTCAGGCTTGAAAATAACGAAAACCAGAAAAAGATAGTAAAGCTGGAAACCGAGCTGGGGTTTGGCAATGAACCCGAAGAATACTATGATGATGTGGAGGAAGTGGAGACCGTTGACGGCGCTCCGGAAGTAGTTAAAGGGGTAAAGTCGGAAGGAACCTCCTCATCCCGTAAAAGGTCAGGTCGAAGAAGGCATTGAAAACCGAATTACTGTCCCCCGCCGGAGATCTCCGGTGCTTTTACGCCGCACTCAATGCAGGAGCCGATGCGGTCTATATGGGTCTGCCCCGTTTCGGAGCCAGAAGCTTTGCGGGAAATCTCACCTCTGAAGAATTCATTTCCGCCATAGAATACGCACACCTATTCAATAAAAAAGTTTATCTTACACTGAATATCCTTATGAAGGACCCGGAGCTTAAGGAGGCTCTTTTAATGCTCCGGCCCCTCTACACGGCAGGTCTCGACGGCGTCATAGTTCAGGATATTGGTCTTATCTCCCTTATAAAAAAAGAATACCGGGATCTCGAAGTCCATGTCAGCACCCAGGCCTTCATCACCGGGGTCCACGGCGCCCGTCTTATGAAGGAACTCGGGGCCTCCAGAGTTGTCCCCGCAAGAGAGCTCAGTCTCAGGGAATTAAAGGATATCAGGGACCATGCCGGTATTGAGGTGGAATGCTTTATCCACGGAGCCATGTGCTACTCCTATTCCGGAATGTGCCTCATGTCCTCCTTTCTCGGGGGACGGAGCGGCAACCGGGGCCGCTGTGCCGGTCCCTGCCGCCAGCCCTATAACGGAAATGACTATCTGCTCTCCATGAAGGATCTCTCATCCCTGAAGGAGATCCCCGCCCTTTTGGAAGCCGGCATAGACAGCTTAAAGATCGAGGGCAGGATGAAGTCAAAGGAATATGTTTACCATGTGACCCGGATATACAGAAAATATCTGGATCTTTACTATGAAAAGGGCTTTTGCCCCGTGTCAGACAGCGATCTAAAGGAGCTTATCTCCCTCTACTCCAGGAGCGGAATAAATAACGGGTATTTTTACAGGCATAACGACGGCGCAATGATAACCAGAAAGAAGGGAAGCTATGTAAGCTCCCTGCCTGAGATCCCGGAAAATGAGCTGAGTCTCAGGGTATCCTGCTCCGCGGTATTTAAGAAAGGGGAAAGCGCCCGTATCCGGCTTAGCTACGGTTCCCACAGCATAGAAGAGACCGGGGTCACTGTGGAGGAAGCAGGAAATAAACCTCTTTCTTTACAAAGGATAAGGGAACAGCTATGTAAAACCGGAAACAGCGGTATATCCTTTGAAGACCCGGCGATCACCGCAGATGACAATATCTTTATGCCTCTTTCCCTCTTGAACGATCTGAGGAGAAGGGCTGTTTCAGCGTTAAAGGAGGACATCATAAATGAATACAGACGTTCTCTTTGAGTCCGGAAAAACCGCTGCAAAAGCCCTGAAGTTCATAAATGAGGATATCTTATCCGGCGCTGTCCGGTACATCATCTCCCCCTTCAGGCCCGAGGGACTTGAAAAGGAGAAGCATATGCTGCTCCTCCCCTATGTCCTTCGTTCCGAAAATGAGGAAGCCCTCTCAAAGCTGATCAAGAAGGAAAGACCGGAGCGGGTCCTGATACGAAATATGGAGGAGCTGGGTTTTCTTAAGTGTATGGATTTTGGAGGCGAGATCCATTCCGACGCCTCTCTGTACAGTTTTAACAGGGAGAGCATAATGGTGCTTAAAAGCCTTGGCGTAAAGCACTTCACCTGCCCCTACGAGCTGGATCTCTATGAACTAAGAGAGCGGGGATGCGATTCTTCTTCCATGGTGATCTACGGCAGGACTCCCCTTATGGTATCCGCACAGTGCACCTATAAGACCGGATCGGGAAAATGCAGATCCGAAAGAGACGGCTTTTTATCCGGGATAACCGACAGAAAGAAGGTTTCTTTTCCGGTTTGGCATGAGTGCAGATACTGCTACAATCTGATCTATAATTCCGTTCCGCTTTCACTTTTCAAGGAAGAGGAGGATCTTCTAAGCCTCTCTCCCGATTCCCTCCGTCTGGACTTTACAACGGAAAGCCCGGAGGAGGCTTCTAAGATAATAAAGGCGTATGTGTG
>CADBTX010000111.1 GCA_902797705.1 uncultured Lachnospiraceae bacterium
ATAGGTGACCTGATTTAAAACGGTTTTATAATTTCTTAGATCTGATACAGGTAAAATATTAGGCATGTCGGCACCTCCTCGATATGAGGAGCATAACATAATACATATAATTTGTCATCTTATTTTATGTATAATACTATGCACAAAGTCTTTTGTATGATAAATCTCCTGCCGTTCCGCCCATTTTGAATTCATATTCAAATCCAGCTTCTGTACCGGCAGATCTGACTTCTGTCCACACCCACCAGATCTGCAAGCTGTTGCTGAGTATGCCCCTGCTTCTCTCTGAATTTCCCGATATTGTTCACAAATAAGTATCCCATACAAAGAAGTGTATCAATTATTTGTTGCGGCGTGCGCAACAAGACAAAAAAAGAGAAAAAAGCGTACCACCGGTCAGGTGATACGCTGTATGTTCTCTTATGCGATGTACTTATGTGTTTGACAGCAAAACGGCCTGTAAATCCCGTATTTATGAGGCTTACAGCGATTTTAAAGTCGGAAAGGCGATGACCCCTTTTATGCTCTGCTCATTGGTCAGTAGCATGCAGAGGCGGTCAATGCCATAACCGATGCCGCCCGTGGGGGGCATGCCCAATTCCATGGCGTGGAGGAAGTCCTCGTCGGTGTGCTGTGCTTCTTCGTCACCCGCTTCTGCAAGAGCATCCTGGGCGGCGAAACGCTCGCGCTGGTCAATGGGGTCATTAAGCTCTGAGTATGCGTTGCACATCTCCCAGCCGTTGATATAGAGTTCGAAACGCTCTACCTTCGTGGGATCATCCGGCTTCTTCTTGGTCAGAGGGCTGATCTCTATAGGATGATCCATGATAAATGTAGGCTGGATCATCTTGTCCTCACAGAATTCATCGAAGAAGAGATTAACGATATCGCCCTTCTTGTGATGCTTCTCATATTCTATGTGCTTTTCATCGGCCAGCTTCTTTGCCTCCTCGTCCGAGGTGATACTGTCAAAGTCAATGCCAGTCTCTTCCTTTATGGCATCTACCATGGTGAGACGCCTGAAGGGTTTTCCAAGGTCAATGGTTACTCCTTCGCCGCTTTCCTCATCACCATAGAAAAGGCTGGTGGTACCGCATACTGTTTCAGCCACATGACGGTACATTCTCTCGGTCAGATCCATCATGCCATGATAATCCGTATATGCCTGATAGAGTTCCATCAGGGTAAATTCAGGGTTGTGCTTGGTATCGAGGCCTTCATTCCTGAATACCCGGCCTATCTCATAGACCTTCTCCATCCCGCCGATGATGAGACGCTTAAGGTAAAGTTCCAATGAAATGCGGAGCTTTCTGTCCTCATCCAATGCGTTGTAATGGGTAACAAAAGGTCTTGCCGCTGCTCCACCGGCGTTTTCCACGAGAATGGGGGTCTCCACTTCCATGAAGCCCTGATCGTCAAGGAAATGACGTATACAGCTTATGATCTTCGATCTCTTTACGAAGGTATCCTTAACCTTATCATTCATAATGAGATCCAGATATCTCTGGCGGTATCTCATATCGGTATCCGTAAGGCCATGGAACTTCTCCGGAAGAGGCTGAAGCGCCTTGCTGAGAAGTGTGATCTCACGGGCCTCAACAGAGATCTCTCCGGCCTTGGTCCTGAATACGATACCCTTTACGCCGATAATGTCGCCCACATCATACAGCTTCTTAAAGTCTGCGTAGGGCTCTTCTCCAAGATTGTCCCTTGCGGCATAGATCTGCAGTTTCCCCTCCAGATCGGATATATTGCAGAAGGAAGCCTTGCCCATGACACGCTTGAACATCATCCTTCCCGCAACGGATACTTCCTTTCCCTCCAGAGCGTCAAAGCCGTCCTTTATTTCCTTTGAGTGATGACTCACATCATACTTTACAATCCTGAAAGGATCCTTGCCGGCTTCCTGCAGGCTCTTTAATTTATCTCTTTTTATCTGTAGAATGTCTTCCTGTGGCATGTCTGCTCCTTTATGCCTTTAATTAGGCGAAACCTCCAGTATCTTGTACTTTATCTTTCCGGCCTTGGTCTCAACCTTTACCGTATCGCCCTTTTTATGACCAAGAATGGCACGTCCCACCGGAGACTCATTACTCATCTTTCCCTGAAGGCTGCTGGCCTCTGTGGATCCGACGATCTGAAATTCCATGTCCTCCTTGAACTCCATATCCCTGATCTTCACCTTACATCCGATACTTACCTTCTCGGAATCTATCTCGCTGGCGTCCACAACCTCTACATTCTTAAGAAGGGCCTCGATCTCTGCGATCCTCTCCTCGATCACACGCTGAGCATCCTTTGCAGCATCATACTCGGCATTCTCGGAAAGGTCTCCCTGAGCCCTGGCTTCCTTGAGTTCCTGAGCGATCTCGGCACGCTTATTATTCTTTAAGTCTGAGAGTTCATCCTCCAGCTTCTTGAGTCCGTCTGCTGTAAGGATCACCTTCTTTGCATTTTCAAGTTCCTCTGCCATTTCGTCCTCCTCCCTGATCATTGGATCTCAATGATATACAGAAATAGTCTGAGTAGAATACAACTCACGTATTATATCCGTCCCGCCCTATCATGTCAATAAGCATATACATGCTGTCTGCCGTTTCCGCGGAACATACCCTTGCTCTGAGTTTTGCCGCATTGGGGATCCCGGCGGTGTACCAGGCTATATGCTTCCTCATTTCCCTTACTGCCGTATATTCCCCCTTGTATTCTATCTCCAGCTCCAGATGCCTTTTTATCACGGCTTTTCGTTCGTCTAAATCGGGAACGTATCTTTTTCCCTCCTTCATCTCTCTGAAGATCCAGGGATTCCCCCGGGCAGAACGTCCTATGGAAACTGCGTCGCAGCCGGTCTCTTCTCTCATCCTCACCATATCCTCATATGACGAGATGTCTCCGTTTCCTATGACAGGTATGGAAACCGCCTCTTTCACCAGCCTTATTATCTCCCAGTCGGCTTTCCCTTCGTAGTATTGTTCTCTGGTCCTGCCATGGACATGAATGGCCTTTGCTCCGGCTTCCTCCGCAATGCGGGCGATCTCAGGGGCATTTGCACTGGTGTTGTCAAAACCTTTTCTTATCTTTACCGTGACCGGTTTTTTTGAAGCGGCGGCAACTGCGGAAACGATCTCCCGGACAAGTCCCGGATCCTTCATGAGTGCGGAGCCCTCCCCGTTATTCACTATCTTCGGCATGGGGCAGCCCATGTTTATATCCAGTATCTCAAAGTCCTTATCCGACAGTTTTTCCGCCTGCTCAGCCATTATATCCGGTTCGGATCCGAATATCTGCAGCGCCACTGGATGCTCATCCTTATGGGTCTGCATGAGATCTGCCGTGGCCTTGTTCCTGTAATGAAGAGCCTTCGCGCTGATCATTTCGGTACAGACCAGCCCCGCCCCCATTTCGCTGCATATCAAACGAAATGGCAGGTCGGAAACCCCTGCCATAGGTGCCAGAACATATTCGCTTTTTAATGTAATACCGCCTATATTCAATCGAAAGTTTCCCCGAGAAATACCACTTTGAAAAAAACGGCGAGTTCTTCAAAGAGATCTCTTTTCTCACTCCTGAGTCTCTTTACCAGAAGTCCCGCACCGATCTCATCAAAATTCAGATCTCCCTCCTCCGCATCGGTCCTTAAGAGGAGTTCTCCGTCTTCATCAAACAGCACCTCAAAGATGCCGCCGTTTTCCTCCGTGAAGAGAACGCTCATGGCCTTCAGTTCGTCTTTAACGTTCTCAGGAAGATGATTGAATTCGGGATTCAGATAGTATTTTTTTGTGTAGGAATTTGCTGCGCAAAGTATTGTGGTGTGTTCCATGACCCTCATCCGCCCTTCGGGCACCTTCCCCCTAAGGGGGGAAGGCAGACTATTTGCTTCGGACATCTCCCCCCTAAAAGGGGGAAGGCAGACTATTTGCTTCTGGCATCCCCCATAAAGGGGGAAGGCAGACTATTTGCTTCTGGCATCCTCAGCCCTCGTATCCCAGTGTGGCTGCCATTACGGCTTTTATGGTGTGCATCCTGTTCTCGGCTTCGTCGAAAAGGACCTTGCTGTATTTTTGGAATACCTCGTCGGTAACCTCCATGTCCTCAAAGCCGAACTTTTCTCCCATCTCTTTTCCCACAATTGTCTTCTTATCGTGGAAAGCAGGCAGGCAGTGCATAAAGACGGCTTCCTTATCTGCCTTCTCCATAAGTGACATGGTAACCTTATAAGGTGAAAGATCCTTTATCCTCTCTGCCCAGATCTCATCCGGCTCTCCCATGGAAACCCAGACGTCGGTATAGATAACATGAGCCCCCGCTGCGGCCTTTTCGGGATCAGCGGTGAACTCTATGCTTCCTCCGTTCTCAGCCGCCCACTTCCGGCACTCTTCCGTAAGTTCCTTGTTGGGGTAGTACTTCTCCGGAGCGCAGGCCACAAAATCAAGTCCCAGCTTTGCACATCCTATCATCAGGGAATTACCCATATTGAAACGGGC
>CADBTX010000112.1 GCA_902797705.1 uncultured Lachnospiraceae bacterium
GTCGTTGGTCTTCTGGGGGATGTCGTAAACATCATGGACAACAAGGATCAGATAATTTCCCACATATTCGAAAGAGGAGATTATACGGTTGTAGTAATCTTCCAGAAGATCGTCGTCTTCCAGCCCGGAATCTCTGAGCTTAAGGAGGAAATCCTGCTGACCTCCGTCTTTTTCCGCGTCAGCGGTGATATCCAGAGTGATGGCGCTTTTTCCCACGGTTCCGGAAAGAGCTTTTCTGAATATGTCAAAGTACTTGTAGGTCTCTTCCTCCGGGAGGGAAGTGAATGTCCTGGAGAATTTCGATTTTTTATTTTTCTCACCGTCCACATAGCATCCCGCGATTCTTGTGACGGAGCAGTTTTTGGGCGTATAGAGCTTCTTGATCTCGCCAAGTTCCGATTTAGTCATATAAGAACCTCCGACTTGTTTTGGCCTGTAAGGCGTACACGATATTTTACCACAAAATACCCTATTTTCACAGTTGAATTATGCCGGGTTATCTCCTATTATATTTGAGGAATTGATTTTGAAAAAAGTGAGGAAGATATGGAACAGTACAAGCAGGAATTCATAGATTTCATGATCGAGTGCCAGGTCCTTAAATTCGGGGATTTCACACTTAAGAGCGGAAGAAAATCACCCTTTTTCATGAATGCGGGAGCCTATGTTACCGGTTCTCAGCTGGGCAGACTGGGTGAGTATTACGCAAAGGCAATTCACGACAATTTCGGCGATGATTTCGATGTTTTGTTCGGACCCGCTTACAAGGGTATACCTCTCGGGGTTGCCACAGCCATCGCTTATTCAAAACTCTACGGTATCGACGTAAGATACTGCTCGAACCGTAAGGAAGTCAAGGATCACGGTGATACCGGAATCCTTCTGGGCTCCAAATTAAACGACGGAGACAGGGTCATCATGATCGAGGATGTTACCACCTCAGGAAAATCCATCGAAGAGACCTATCCCATCATCAAGGCTCAGGCCGATGTTACCATCAAGGGACTCATCGTATCCTTAAACCGCATGGAAAAGGGACTTCACTCCGATGGCAGTGCCCTTGACGAGATAAAGGAAACCTACGGATTTGATACCGCAGCCATCGTTACCATGGCGGAAGTTACCGAGTATCTGTACAACACCGAAAGACAGGGTAAGGTATGGATCGACGATGAGCTGAAGAAGGCTATCGACGAATATTACGCTCAGTACGGAGCAAAATAATAAGTTCACTTTTTCCGGAGCTGTCCCGCTTCGGAAGACCGTTTGAAAGGAGTTACTATGGAAGAAGAAAAGATCTATAAAGTCATGAGAGCTACCGGAGCATGGGATCTTGCCATCGGCATCGGAACCATCATCCTCGGCCTGGGCGCAGGCATTATGCTTGTTGTTAGCGGAGCAAAGCTCCTTTCATCAAGAACCAAGATAATGTTCTGAAATGCGCAGGTCTTTCATGTTCACAAACAGGCGGCACCCCTATATAGGGATCATGTCCGCCATACTGGGTGTCATTTCCCTTATATCCCTTATATACGGGATAGCAGGCAGTTATCTGCTTAACGGGGAAGTACCGATGAAGTTCGGGGTTGCCTGTGCTCTGGCAACCCTTTATTCTCTTGTGGGCTGGTTTCTGGGGGTAATGGCCGTAAGGATCCCGGATTCCTTCAGGCTCACGGGGATCATAGGGATAATCCTTAATTCCGTATCCCTTCTGATCGCTGCATTTTTATTGTGGATTCCTGTTTAAGACTTCCGGCTGGGGCCGGAGGTTTTTATTTTGACACCAAATATTGTGAATAATGTGTGAAAACAGACTAAATATAGATTTTTGGTTATTGCATGCCTAAATATATTTTAGTAAAATAACAATGTCTTTTTGTGCTTAATTGCATATTAAGGAGGAGATTTTTCAATGAGTACAGCTAAGAAAAAGAATCCGGCTGTGGTCGGGATAGTCATGGGCAGCGATTCCGATATGCCCGTTATGGCCAAGGCGGCCGAGATCCTGGACGAGCTCGGAATAGGATATGAGATGACCATCATCTCCGCTCACAGAGAACCCGATGTTTTCTTTGAGTATGCGTCAACCGCAGAGAAGAAGGGATTCAAGGTCATCATCGCAGGTGCGGGAATGGCAGCACATCTTCCCGGTATGTGCGCAGCAATCTTCCCCATGCCCGTTATCGGTATCCCCATGCACACCACTTCACTTGGGGGCAGGGATTCACTTTATTCCATAGTTCAGATGCCTTCGGGCATCCCCGTTGCTACCGTTGCCATTAA
>CADBTX010000113.1 GCA_902797705.1 uncultured Lachnospiraceae bacterium
CGGCAATGGGGCAAAACCCCTGCATGCCATAATTCTTTGGGCCGTAACTGCGCAGCAAGGTGCGCAGTTCGGCTGTGAACTGTAACCAAAAAGACACTGTCCCGTAAAAACAGGACAGTGCCTCTGTATATCCAGATATATGACCGTCTGAAAAAGAATATTGCGGGTTCAGTCAACGATACCGATCACGTCGGTAATACCATACCCTTCAGCTGTCGCAAACTGCATCCCGCAAACTCCACAGATATAAAGATCCTTCTGCACAGAAGCCAGGATATCGCAGTCACAAGAGAACAATTCCTCGTCTTCATTGCCGCAATTGGGACACTTGATCTTACATCCTAAAGAATGACCTTCCGAAAATTCCTCAACGTAGCCTCCTGAGACCTTAGTAAGCTGATCATCGGATAACTTCTTATCCGTCGTTTTGTCTGAATCTGACATAAAATCACCTCCTGAAAACACAAACTCATTTATTACAATGTATTATACGTATAATTCTCCTTTGGGGAAGTTTTATTTTTCATCCTCTCCGGACCACGGATCTGTCCCGATATTCGGCCGAACCGCTGCAACGTCATCCATCTGCACCATAGAGGCAGTACTCGCGCAGTCTGCTCCTCAAAAGCTCATATCTTTCCTTTTTCTCTTTCTTTGAAAAATGAACATCCCTGAACTGCTCAGGGTTATCCTCATAGTCAAGGACCTCATTTCCAAACTGCTCGCTCGTTAAGTCAAATACGGCTTCCCCTATCACGTTATAACAGTGATAATTACCGCCCGGACGCAGGACTCCGAACACCTTTCCTCCAAATATATCCTGGGCAAGAAACGCCGTTATGGAGCACTGTCCATATGTTTTGTTCTCCTCAGTCCAGTCAGCCCTCATTCTGGGCGCACAGGTATCGGCCTTCCAGATATGTGACAGCGCATCATAAAGATCAAGCGGCGTATCTATCCCTTTGAATTCATCTGAAACAGCAGGAATATTGGCATTTTCCCAACCGTAGAATTGATATTTCATAATGCCTCCTTTCTCCCGCTCAAGCTCCGGGAAATCATTCTGCCTCAGTGCTTCATATAAAACGATCGCCACGGAGTTCGCAAGATTCAGGGAACGGATACCATGTCCCATGGGTATCCTTATGCAGTTTTCCCAATTTGCAAAAAGTATCTCTTCAGGGATCCCTCCGCTCTCTCTGCCAAACATGATGTAATCATCCGGTGAATAGCGGACATCGGTATAGCTTTTTCCACCTTTTGTTGTGGCCATCCATACCTTTGCGCCCGGATGCTTTTCTCTGAATTGGTCATAATTCATATACCTGGTGAGATCCAGCTTATCCCAATAGTCCATTCCCGCTCTTTTTAGCAGCTTATCACTGAGGATAAAACCAAGGGGCTCGATAAGATGAAGGGATGACCCTGTCGCAACACAGGTTCTCCCAATATTTCCGGTGTTTGACGGGATTTCAGGCTGGTGCAGTATAATGTTCATATGCCGTTCTCCATCAGGATAAACCTGCATCTGTTCAAACAGGCAATGAGTTCCTGCTTTCGCACATATGTCAGCCCCTCCGGAACGTATGATGAATCCTTAAACAAAAAGTCCGGACCAAACTCTTCTATCCGTTCAATTATCCAATCCGCCATATCATTCAGGCTCTTTCCCCTGCCAAAGCTTCCTTCCGCAAGATACAGCAGCATCCGGCAGAGCGAAGCGCACTGTCCGCTGCAGACAAGCTGCTCTGTATACCTGAGCTCCACTGTATCATGGTCTATCATAAAGCCGTCGGTCCCCAGGGTTTTTGTCTTTATCCTCCCTCCGAAGTCAAGGTGCTTTTTCATGACCGGGAATTTCGGATGTATGTCAATGATCACGCCTGCGTCATTCTCTCCCTCTTCCCTATTGAGAGATCCTGAAGCCTCCTTTGCCTTTTCTGTAATATCCACTGCCCTGTAATTATCCATCTGGATAACAGTGTCGGCCTTGCTGAAATAGGCTCCAAAGCTTCCTGCAACCATAATGGTGGATATGCCCTTTTCTGCGAGCGGCCGGATCTTCCCTATAAAGGGCGTGATGGGCTCCTTATCGGAGGCTATCACCTTCTGCATCAGCGCATCCCGTATCATGAAATTCGTGGCACAGGTATCCTCGTCAATAAGGAGCAGCCCCGATCCGCCTTCAACTGCTTCGATCACATTGGCCGCCTGGGAAGTGGATCCGCTGGCGTCCTCTGAAAAGAAGTGCTTTGTATCCCTGCCGTCCGGAAGGTTATTAATAAAAAACGAGATGTCCGTACCGTGAACGCTTCTTCCATCCTCTGATCTTATCTTTACTGCGGTACTGTCGGTGATCACGTACTCACGGCCATCACCCGCAATATGGTTATAAACTCCCAGTTCCAACGCCTTTAGAAGGGTGGATTTCCCATGATAGCCACCGCCCACAATAAGAGTCACGCCCTTCTTTATTCCCATTCCCTGAACTGTTCCCTTATGGGGAAGCTTCATTTCAATCTTCAGGCTTTCAGGCGAACAAAAGGGAACCGCTTCTTTCATGGGAAGGTCTGATACCCCGCTTTTCCTTGGAAGCACAGAACCATCTGCCACAAAAGCACACAGGCCCTGCTTTTCCATTTCCTGTCTGATATAGGCCTGATCATCGGCAAGAAAGATCGTTTTTTCAAGAGCGTCAGCAAAGCTTCTACTGAAATACAGTGCTTTTTTCACACATTCCGGAAGGTGATCAAAAAGGATCTTTATAAGTTCCCTTGAATTAATGGTCCTGCCGTTTGCAGGGAAGCCCACGTGAAGCCGGCATGAAATATCTCCGCTTTCCGGATCTATCCGGATCGCAGTGCGTTCAAGTATCTCCTGTCCCGGACAGCATGTAGAAATGACCCCGCTCTTCCCGGAGCCCGCTGCCCTTCTGTCAAACCCGGATGCAATACTATGAAAACGCCTTGCAAGAAAGTCCTGTAATGATATCCTGCGGTGTCTTTCCCCATAGTATTCCTTTGGAAAACCGGATTTATTTCCCTTAACCGATATAGTGAGATGCGAAGGAGCCGCAAATGGATCTCCCTGCACATGGTCTATCGTCAAAACATGGCTGCCGAAATCATAGCTTCCCTTTGTGGATTTATATGCCGGATACCCTTTACGGTCTATCCCGTCCAATATTGTTTTCAGATCATAATCTTTCTTCATAGCTCAAAACGGATGCTCCCAGTCTTCTTAAGGTCCTGTATATGGCTCATTCTCCTCCGAATACATCTGCTCCGCCACAGCCTGTATATCGAATCCGTCAAGATCATCTGATGCAGTGGAAAGGGAGTATTTAATACCGATCTCCACATCATACCAGGTTATAAGGTCTATGTATCCCGAATCGTTTACCGATCTGCAGGTTTTTCCGGCCATATTTCCACCGCCCCAGTTTGCAAGCGTCACATCATCCGGACCTGCTGTCCATTCGGTATATAATCCCGAAATATCAGCATCCTCAGCGGCTCCTTGCTGTGCCCTGGCAGTAAAATACAGTCCATCCAGTTCAAAACTCAGCTGGATCATCGGCTGTACTCCCTTTTCCGGATCACCAAGTTCTTCACATTTAAGCCATTCCTGATCCTTTGCTCCGGGAGGAGCCTTGAACAGCCGGTCGCAATAATTCTTAGCCTCTTCCTCTGTGATCTCCACCCATGGATTTCCCATGCCGACTTCAGGCTCTTCCCCGGCTTCCGTCTCTATAACCTCTTCTTCCGCAGTTTCATTCCCTCCGGAGGTCCCGCTATCTTTCTTTACGCCTTGGCATCCGTTTATGCTTAAAACAGTCAGTACCAAAACACCTGCCAGTGCAGCAATCCTATGCTTTACCATTCTTTGTCTGTTCCACTCCTTTCAGTCAGTTTATATCCAGCCATACGATGTTATCGTCATGCTCCCAGGAATCTGTACCCGATTGTAGCCGATTTTTGCTTCCCGGGCAATCTTTACGGAATACGGGCCCCATTCCTATCCGCCCATCATATTCCCTTTCACAACACTATAGCCGGGACTGAGTTTTTCAGCCACCGGCCATGTATGATCAGTATTATTTTTGCGGATAACCCTTCTCCGGATCCCGTAACGGGATCCTTTCGACAACACAGCGGATCCTTTGCATTTGCAGACCCGGTATCATCTTCGTCCGGAACTTTACATCAGTTCACGCACAGCCTTCTGAAGCCTTGCGACCTGCTTTTTAAGTTCGGTATTCTCGGTTCTTAATACCGCATTTTCTATCTGAAGCTTGGATGCAGGAACATCCTTTTTAACATTGACTTCCGCAGACTTCGTTTTCTTTGCGTTAGTACCGGTGTTTACGTTTTTCCTGCTATCCGTTGTCTTTGCTGCTTTTGAAACAGCCTTGGATTTTGAAGCTGCCTTTGTCTTCGAAGCGGCCTTTGTCTTCGAAGCAGCCTTTGTCTTTGAAGCAGCCTTGGCTCTTTTCTTTTCAGCCTGAGCCGCTTTTGTTGCAGACGGATCCGCTTCCTTTCTCCACATGGAAACCTGCTGCCAGGAAATACCCGCCTCTTCTGCAGCTTTCTTTACATTGCCAAGTTCCTTTACACGCTTAAGAACAGCTTCCTTCTGTTCCGCAGTGTATTCAACCTTCTTGTCGGCCATCAGATCATTATCTCCTTACTGTAAAACTGTGATTGAAAGTAACTATCCTAAGAATAATATCATAAAGGCCGTATTTATGCCAAATATAATCCATTTCCCCTGCTTTGTACCTGAAATGTCTCCCGCCGGCTTCCGCTGATCACAGGGATACTCCTGAACATTTCATACAGTTTCTTCATCATGACAAACGCTATAAAACCGATTGCTGATCCGATGCTGTTTGTCAAAATATCATCCAAGGCAAAAGTACCAAGCTGTGTATAATACTGCGAGAACTCAATACCGCTGCTGACGAAGAGTCCCGCTGTCATTCCAAAAACCGGATTTCGAAATAACTTTATCCCAAGGGGAAGAAGAAATCCAAAGGGCATAAGCATCAAAAGGTTTTCAAGATAATGCGCTATGTAAAGAACCGGCAGCAGAGGAGATACATCAAACATTGTGAGATCCACTGTCTGGCAGATCCCCGGCTCCCTCGACAGCAGAGTCAGTTCTATGATCATGAAAATATAAGCTGACAGTGCTCCGATATAAATCTTTCCCAAAGCGCTTCTTTTCTTTATCCCGTCCGCAGCCAGCACAGACAGCACCCCGGCTGCCACTGCCGCTGCTCCGTAATGAACTGCGTAATACAATATATCTGTTATGATCTGTCCAAGCATTTTCTTTATCCTTATCTCTTTATCTCCGGACACTATACACGAATAATATGTCTAAAGTGTGTTTGAAAAACCGACATCCGGATACTGAGTTTATTCTCACTTTCTCCGGATAATAATATACCATAGATTCTTGTTTTTCATCAGAAAAACAAGAATCTGTGAAATCTATCAGGACAGCATGGGCGCAGCAACACGGGATTGCCCCGATAGAAATCAGGAATCTGTGAAATCTATCAGGTAAGCATGGGCGCCCATAGATGACCTATTTTTTGCGGGTATTGTCGCTTTGCTTAAAGTGTTGTAAAATCTCATGTATATTGACGTTTTTTCAGTCGGTGCATTCCTTGCAGGAGGGATATATGCAATCGGATTTAGTAATCAAAGAAAATGAATTGATCGACCCGGCGAA
>CADBTX010000114.1 GCA_902797705.1 uncultured Lachnospiraceae bacterium
AACCTGATCACTAATTTCGGCAAGTTTATGGACCCCTTGGCGGACAAGCTCTTAGTGTGCTCGGCCATGATCTGCTTACTGGACCTGGGGCGGATCCCCGCCTGGGTGGTTATAGTCATCATTGCCAGAGAGTTTATTATAAGCGGTTTTCGCCTGGTGGCCTCGGACAAGGGGGTTGTCATAGCCGCAGGATATATAGGCAAGGCCAAGACCGTCTTTCAGATGATCATGATAATGCTCATGATCTTAGATATCGAGCAGATTCAGCTATTTACTGACATTGTAATGTACATAGCCGTGGCCCTGACCATCATTTCCCTGGTGGATTATATAGGGCGGAATTACAAGGTTTTAAAGGAATAGGGGGTACTATGGATAAAAGGAGAAGAGGTTTTATTTCGGTTCTTGTAAGCCTTCTGCTTGCATTTTCACTTATTTTTTCCGGATGCGGCACTTCTGCTGCCGGCTCCGGTTCTTCCTCGACGGCCGCAGGTTCATCCACCGCGGCTTCTACAAGTCCGACCTCTACGGCGGCAGCCGGGAGTACTCTCTATGGCAAACCATGGGTTACCTCTGTTCTTATAGGTAATCTGCCCCCCACCAGGCCGGATATCAAGGACGATGTATATACCCATTTCAGCTATGATTATCTGACCCGGCATCAGGAGAGAACTTCACTCAGGTATACGGAGGGTAACAGTGATATACAGAATACTCTCCTGGAGGTTATTAATGATAAATCCTATACCGGAGACGGTATTGACCAGATGAGGATCCTTTTTGAGCAGGCTAAGGATCAGGAGGCGTTGAAAAAAATAGGCTTCTCCGAGGTACAGCCCTATATTGATATGATAGACGCTGTGGATTCCATTGAGAAGATGAATGATCTCCTCTCCTCAGAAAAGTTTCCCTTTACTGCTTTTGTAGGTGCTTTTCTGTCATCATCGGATACCCGAACTAATACAGCCGTGCTTACCTATCCGGATTTCGCAGTATTTGGATTTCTTGAAGGAAGTACTCTCTATCATGAGCCTGATGATCCTGCCCAAAAAGAGCAATATGACCGGGCCATAGCCTATTATGCTAACTACGCCATGGCCGATATTGATCTTTTGGGCTTTTCCGAGGCGGGGTCCAAGGAAGCCATCCAAAAGGTAGTGGATTTTGAGAAGGCATACGGAAAGTATTGTGGATATAATGAGATGTATTTAAAGGGGGAGTATGGGGATCGTGCCAAGGCGACAGCCGGCGCTGAATACAGTCTGGATCAGTTATGCGCCTTTTGCCCCAGAGTGCCCCTTAAAGGTATGCTCCATAAGAACCTGAAGGATAATTCGGAAAAGTATATAGATGCTCATGCGGAGTGGCTTAAGGCCCTGAACGATCTCTGGACGGAGGATAATCTTGAGGCCATCAAGCTGGTGACAAAGGCCAAGGTTCTTCAATTGACACGGCCATACAGGTATAACAAGGATTATTATGCTAAAATATTACCGGGAGGAGAATTCGGCGACGAAGAATTTGCTTTCGGTGCTGTCAACGGGCTTGATTCTTTTTCACATCTTATAGCAAAGGTATATGTTGAAAAGAGGCTTGGGAAGGCAGCCAAGGACCGTCTTAAGAACCTGGGAGAAGATTTAATAAGAGAGTATAAGGAACTTATAGATAAGGCGGTATGGGTAGACAGCGCCTCGGCAGCCCATATGAAGGAGAAGCTGGATAAGATGACCCTGAATATTCTGGAGCCGAAGGGAGGCTTCAGGGATTTCTCAGAGGTGAAGCTTACTCCCACTGATAAAGGAGGGAGTCTCTTTTCCAATTATCTGAAGCTTAAGGGGTATCGAAATGAATATGAGAGCAGAAAGATAGGCAAGCCCTCCACTAAGGATAGTTTATGGGACATGGTGAATCCGGTGAGCCCGCAGGCCTTTTATGATGATGCGACCAACTCCATTAACGTTTATCCGGGTATTGTAACAGGTGCATTATACAGGGAGAATATGACGGATGGCCAGCTTCTGGCAGGAATAGGATTTACCATAGGACATGAGATAAGCCATGCTTTCGACTACAGTGGGTCCCAGCTGGATCCTTACGGCTGTGGGAATCCTGTATTTAGCGTTACTTCCTTAAAAGCTTTTATGGAAAAGAGCAGGCTCGTGGCTGATTACTTCAACTCTATTGAATATTTGCCGGGACTATCCCCTGACGGAGAAATGGTTATGGGAGAAGCAACTGCAGACCTCTCAGGCATACAGGCCTGTCTTAAGCTGGTGGAAAAGAAGGGTATTGATCCGGAGGATTTTATGGAGGGTCTCTCCGACTGCTGG
>CADBTX010000115.1 GCA_902797705.1 uncultured Lachnospiraceae bacterium
CGATCTCTATTCTCATCTGCACACGGAGCTTTGCGTCAAGGTTTGAAAGAGGCTCGTCCATAAGGAATACCTTGGGGTTACGCACGATGGCACGTCCCATGGCAACTCTCTGCCTCTGTCCGCCGGAAAGAGCCTTTGGCTTACGGTCAAGGAGCTTTCCGAGATCCAGGATCTCAGCTGCCTGACGAACCTTCTGGTCTATCTCGTCCTTGGGAACCTTGCGGAGCTTAAGTCCGAAAGCCATGTTGTCATAAACGGTCATATGGGGATACAGAGCGTAGTTCTGGAAAACCATCGCGATATCCCTGTCCTTGGGCTCCACATCATTTACCATCCTGTCGCCGATGTACAGCTCACCGGAAGTGATGTCCTCGAGTCCCGCAACCATACGGAGAGTTGTGGACTTACCGCAGCCCGAAGGTCCAACGAAGATGATGAATTCCTTGTCTGCTATCTCCAGATTAAAATCCTTAACGGCTTCGAATCCGTTGGGATATTTTTTGAAAATGTGCTTAAGTGATAAACTGGCCATATCTTCCTCCTGATATCTGTGTATTACTTTTGGAACCAATAAGAGTTCCCACGCCGAAAATGATAACACAGCGCCGGGAACTCTACTAGTAAAGTGTTGCCCAAACTTTTTTTAAAATCCTGTACAAGTTAACCTAATGAACCCGTCAGATCTTACTCCTTTTCCTCTCTCTCGTAGATCCTGATCCCGTTCTTTCCGTTTTTCTTCACCTCATAAAGTGCAAGGTCCGCAGCCTTGTATATCTCTTCAAAGGTGGTGCCGTATTTCGGGAACTCCGCGCCTCCTATGCTGGCCGTGGGATTGTATCTCACATGCTCTCCGGCAGAGATGTCCTCGAATACCGTCTTCATCCTCTCCGCCTGCTTCGCCCTCTCCTCCTCAGTGGCAAGATTCTTTAAGAATACGCAGAACTCGTCTCCTCCCAGTCTTCCGATGATGTCCGTGGCCCGGAATTCCGTGATGAGGCGCTTGCCCACGGCCTTCAGGACTTCGTCGCCGAAGGCATGGCCGTAACTGTCGTTGATATGCTTGAAGTCATCGATGTCAATGATGTAGAACATGGCGGGACTGCCGTCATTCTCCATATATCTCCGGATATACTTTTCCGTAGACAGTTTATTGTAGACCCCGGTCAGCAGATCCTTTTCCGCCTCGTGCTTGAGTCTGCTCCTGGAGCGGTTGGCGGAACGGACTCCCGAATACATGACAATGGCGGAAAGTATTACATATACGAGGAAGGCGATGCCGAAGATGATCCCGTAAACACTGAATCTCGCCACCTCCGATTCGATCCGCTTGTCTCTCTTTTCCGCGTCTATCATGGTCAGAAGATACCATCTCCCCTCCATCACAGGGGCGAAACGGACATAGTACCTTACTCCGTTCAATGTACAGTATATATTCCCGGACTTGTTTTTTTCAAGAAGGGACAGGAAATTGTCCGCTGTCATATTGCTTCCCAGTCTGAACAGGGGATTGTCAAAAAGGCTCACTCCCGGCTCTTCACTGTCAAACCCGCTCTCCGCCAGCACGGATCCGTCCTTCGAAAGAAGGATGTGTCCGGAATTCCACTCCGTCCTGTTGGTTTCGGAAGCATCCGTAAACACGGTCATGGGCAAAAATGCCGTAATGGTGCCGGCTATTTCACCGTTCCTCTCCACCGGGCAGGACAGAACAAAGAGTTCCCCCTGGGAGCTGTGGAGCTTTATGTCGTAAACCCCCATTACCTCTTTGCCGCTCAGAGCTTCTTCATTCCACTCTCCATCGGTGTCCACCAGCTTGACCCCGGCATCGGAAATGATATTCCCGTCGGCATCTGAAATATAGATGCCGTAAGCTGCTGTACTGTCAACCACTCTCTGGAGCATCTCGCTGTGATCCGCCGTATAGGCCTTCTCATTGAGGCCGGAAAACACGGTTGAAAGCGCTCTGAGTGCATCCCTCACGGTGTAGATCGACTCGCCCAGAGTCTTGTCAAAGCTGAAATCCGAAGACTTAAGGGTATCTGCATAATACCGTTCCGCGATCCTGCCATACTCCTTTTTAAACATACCGGTGACCAGGAAAATAAAGACCAGCATTATGGCCACAAGGAGCAGGAGCTTCACTATGGTGTTTTTATAGCTAGATATCTCGCTTTTCCGTTTCTCCATCTTCTCCTCCAGCCTTTATCAGGGGATCGAACAACCTCTTGAAAATATATGAATTCGCAAGAGAAATAAGAGAAAATCCCATCAGAAGATAAAACGGGACTCCAAATCTTATATACACATATCCGGCAATGAGAGGAAGCACATTCATAAGTATCAGCACCACCGTCCACGGAAGGTAGCGGAGAGCTAAAAGCAGCGCGTTCCTCATGGTATTTACAATCGTGTTATCGAATTTTGCCAGCAGCGGAAACACGTATATGTATTCAAATATACAAAGAAACCCCAGTATAAACAGCATGCACCGGAGCACCATCTGCAGCGGGAAAGTCCCCACACTTCCAAGTATACGCATATCTGCTGCAAACACAACCGAAAAGAAGAGAAGGATCAGCCATATGGCCGTGGCCTGCAGAAAATTTTCCTTAAAGGCCTTAAAAAATCCCTTTACGATATAGCCCTCTTCCTTCCTGCTCATCTTCTGTGTTATGGCGGAAAGCGCAGTGACCGCCGCTCCTATTGTAAAGACCGGTATGCAGCATATCATAAAGATCACGTTCAATATAACTATATCGGCCAGTCTTTCGAAAAAACTTACAAAGGGCCCTTCGTAATCAAAAATATTGCTCATATCAGTACCTCAGGAGTTCCTGATAGCAGTTTATGGCATACTGGTCGGTCATGCCCGCGATATAGTCTATCACCGCCTGAGTGAAGGTGCGTTCGGTCTCCAGACCGCCGTAGATCTTTTCGTTGTCGCACTCGGGACGGTTAAAACCGGCAATGCTTATCCTGGCTCCCGGCAGTGTCACATAGCGGGTGAGCCAGTCCCCGAAGCCGTGCATGAGTTCAGGGTAGTAGGCCTCCGCCTCATGTATCCTTTCAAAGGTCTTGTCACCGTCATATACATCGCTCAGAGCCATGAAAAGCTCCACTATGACAAGCTCCGCATAATGCACGAAGGGCAGGAGCCATCTGCTGTTGTAAATGTGCTCGTAATTGAACTTCTTTATCCGTACCAGATTTTTCTGGGCTTCCCGGCTCAGGGCTATGCCGGTGTCCGGGTCTGAATTCCTGCAGATATCGATGATCATACCGTGCATGATTATCCCCGTATTCAGGGCTCCGTCCTTTTCATCCCCCGCCATCTCTTCCAGGGTCTTTATATGTCCCCTGTCCAGTATGCCAAGGGTCAGGGCGTCCTCTATGTCCCGTCCCAGATATGCGATCTTGTCCGCGATCTTTACCACCGCCCCTTCCCAGGAGGCGCTCTGGTACTCACCGGCCTTGGTGAAATCAGTTTCCAGGTCTATAAATTCCGCCCTTGGCCGTATCCCGTTATCGTCCATCTCTCCGCAGTGGGAGATTATTCCGTCCCTCACGCCGTATGTGAGGTCCAGATTCTTATAGTGCTTGAAATTGTCCTCCAGAAGCTCCACCTTATCCACCAGCCGGAGCCCGTTCCTCTCATGCCAGAAGGGTCTTTTCAGATATTTCTCCGAAAGGGTGGAAAGGGTCTTTTCCCCTTCGTGGCCAAAGGGGGCATGTCCCAGATCGTGCCCCATGGCAATGGCCTTGATGAGTTCGAGGTTCAGCCCCAGATACCTTCCTATGGTGGAGGCCACGGATTCCACATGGGCCGCATGCTCTATCCTGGTGCAGATATGGTCCGAGCCCGCTGCGTTATAGAAGACCTGGGTCTTATGCTTCAGCCTTCTGTATGCCAGGCTGTGGAGTATACGGGTATAATCCCTGGCGAATTCGCTCCTTATGTCATCTTCCCTTTTGTAAAGGGCGCTCTGTCTCTCTATTAACTTTTCATAACCGGGGTTGCCGGGAAAGGCGGCAACGTCACGGAATTTTCCCTGCTCCATTTCTCCCCTCGTCAATTTGATCTGTCGTATTCGATATCCATGAATTTGGTATACATGGGAGTCCAGCCCAGCATCTTCTTGCCCACGGCACCGTTTCTCTGCTTGGCTATTATTATCTCTGCGATATTCTTATCCTCAGTATCCGGATGGTAGTAGTCGTCCCTGTAGATGAACATTACCACGTCCGCGTCCTGCTCTATGGCACCGGATTCCCTCAGGTCCGAGAGCATGGGCCTTTTATCCGGCCTCTTCTCCACTTCACGGGAGAGCTGGGACAGCGCCACCACCGGCACTTCCAGTTCCCTTGCAAGAGCCTTTAAGGATCTGGAGATATCCGATATCTCCTGCTGACGCCCGGCGTCCCTTCTGGTGCTGCTGGAGGTCATGAGCTGAAGATAGTCCACCAGGACCATATCCAGTCCCCCCTCCATTTTCTGCTTCCTGCATTTGCTCCGCATCTCCGCCACAGAGATAGCGGGGGTATCATCTATAACAAGCTTCGATCTTCCTATGATGGCGGCGCTTCCAATAACGCTCTTCCACTCGGATTCCTTTATGTCTCCCACCCTGATCTTTGTGGCATCCACATAGGATTCCATGGCAATAAGCCTGTTTACCAGCTGTTCTTTGGACATTTCCAGAGAAAAGATCATCACAGGCTTGTTCTTTCTGAATGCGGCGTGTTCCGCGATATTCAGGGCAAAAGCCGTCTTTCCCATAGAGGGACGGGCTGCGATAAGGATGAGGTCGGACTTCTGGAGACCTGCCGTCATCAGATCGATCCCCGAAAAGCCTGTTTCCACGCCGGTAACCACACTTCCGCTCTTCTGGGCCTTTTCGATATTGTCCAGCACGTCCATCACTATGCTGCTGATGGGTTTCAGGCTGTCCCCCTTACCCCCGGACTGGACTATGTCAAATATCTTTTTCTCCGCCTGCTCCAGGATCTCCGGCGTTTCCGAAGCCCCCTTGAAGCACTCGTCGGCTATTTCCTCATTGGCCTTGATGAGTTCCCTCTTTATGGCATTGTCCCGGACTATCTTCGCATAGGCCCGGATGCTGGAGCTGGAGGGAACGCTCTCGATAAGCTCTGCGATGAACCTGGCATTCCTGATCTCCGGAGGAGCCTGCATCTCCTTCAGCTTCTCCAATATGGTGACGGAATCCACCGGTTTTCCCGAATTGTATATTTCGACGATGGCCTTGAAAAAAACGCCGTACTGCCTCACATAAAAGCTCTCCGGCGACAGTATTTCGGAAGCTGTAAGTATGGCGTCTCCCGAAAGCATCATGGATCCTATTACGGACATCTCAGCGTCCGTGGAATGGGGCGGTATTCTCTTTATTTCGTTCTCTCCGCTATCCATGACCCATCATTCCTGCACAACGTGTAAGGTGAACTCTCCCTGTACCTCCGGATGGAGCTTAACGGTTATAACATAATCCCCCAGAGCCTTTATTGGATCCTTTACCACGATCTTCTTCTTATCCAGTTCCATTCCCTTCTGCTCTTTGACAGCTTCCGCTATCTCTTTCGAAGAGACTGAACCGAAGGTCTTTCCGTC
>CADBTX010000116.1 GCA_902797705.1 uncultured Lachnospiraceae bacterium
ACCATGCTCACCAGTGTGAACTCCCTTATAGGCTATGTATCCATGGGTATAATCCTCATATTGCTCGCAGTGTCCATCTTCCTTATCAGCAATACGGTGGCTATCGGTATCACCGTCCGCCGTGAGGAGATTTCAATAATGAAGCTTATCGGAGCCACGGATTTCGTGGTTCGGGCGCCCTTCGTGATCGAGGGAATGATACTCGGACTTATCGGAGCCGCCATTCCGCTGGCCGCCATCTATGTGATCTATAAAAGGGCCATTGAATATCTGGTGGAAAGATTTGCGGTGCTGGATTCCCTTTTACAGTTCCTGTCGATCTCCGAGATCTTTTCCACCCTTGTTCCTGCGTCCCTTATACTTGGAGCGGGCATCGGTTTTCTCGGAAGTTACGTGACAGCGCGTAAGCACCTCAGAGTATGAAAAAATCATTTTTCAAGGCCCTTTGTTTTATGCTCCTTGTCTGTTTTCTCCTTCCTGTGGGAAGCAGTGGGGAAAGAGCCTACGGGGCAAAAAAGAACAGTTCTGAAGCAAGCGAGGGAGAAGAGGGTTCTTCTTCCTCTTCTTATTCGGATGAAAAGCTTACCAACGATTCCATAAAGAAAAAGGAGGAGGAGGTAAAAAACGCAGAGACGAACAGGGAGGCTCTGCAAAGCGGGTCGGAGGCCGCAAGGTCCGAGATGAATGCCCTGTCTGCGGCCCAGGAAAAGATAATGGAGGATATAAAGGAACTGGACAGACAGTCCGGGGAGACCCAGGATGAGCTGGACCGGATCCGCCTTTCCATCAGCGAGAATGAGGTCCGGATAGAAGAGGCCAAAAGGGATGTAGAGGACGCAAAGGAGGATGTGGATTCCCAGTATTCAGACATGAAGAAAAGGATACGCTTCATGTATGAGGCCGGGGACTCTGCGTTTGCGGAACTGCTTTTTTCTTCTTCTGATTTCGGTCAGTTCCTGAACCGGAGCGAATATATAAAAAGGATACAGGAATATGACGAGAAGAAGCTGAAAAGCTTCGCCGAAGCAAAGACAAAGCTGGAGGAGGCCCTCGAAAAGCTTAAGGAAGAAGAGGCATCTCTGAAAAAGAAGGCCGAAGACGAGGAAGCCGAGAAAGAAAAACTGGATTCTCTCATTGACGAAAAAGCGGTTCAGGTGGATAATTACGAATCCCTTATCGGAGACAAGGAAGCTATGATAAGGGAGTATGAGAGCATGATCGCCGCGGAGACTGCCCAGATAGCGGCGCTTGAAGCTGCCATAAAGGCGGAGAAGGCGGCTCTTAAGGAGGAGCAGAGAAGAAAGTATGACGGAGGGAAATTCACATTTCCGGCTCCGGATTATACAAGAGTTTCCGATGACTACGGTATGAGGATGCATCCCACTCTGGGGGTGGAAATGATGCATAACGGTATCGATCTTGCCGCCCCCAACGGATCTCCGGTACTGGCGGCCTACAGCGGAAAAGTCATGGCGGCGGATTATTCCCCCACCATGGGAAATTATATTATGATAGATCACGGAGATGACCTCATCACCATATATATGCACTGTTCATCCCTTGGAGTTTCAAAGGGACAGGAGGTTTCAAAAGGGGACAGGATCGCATCGGTCGGTTCCACGGGCAGGAGCACAGGTCCACATCTCCATTTCGGGGTAAGACAGTCGGGTTCATATGTTTCACCCTGGAAATACTTAAAGTAAGGAGCAGTTAGTTTTTATGAAAGAAAAACCCGGTTTTTGGGGCGGCCTTATCGTAGGGCTCCTCATGGCTTTATCCATATTGTTTCTGATACTGTTCGGGGAATCCATACACAATATGCTATTGGGTAGAGGATTCAATTCCGGGAACAGCGCAATACTTACGTCGGAAGTAAAGCAGAAGATAGATCTCATAAATGATTATATAGATTACTATTATCTGGATTATCAGGATGATGATGTCTCGGGCGAGACTCCGGAGGAACGGGCGGAAGGCATGTATAAAGGCCTGGTGGACTCCCTTAACGACAAGTATTCCGAATATTACAGTCCTAAGGAGTATTCCAGGGTCCATGAGACGCAGAAGGGATCCTTTGAAGGCATAGGAGTCACCATAGTGGAAAATGACCAGGGACTCTTCGAGGTGGCGGGCTTTACGTCTGATGACTCATCGGCAAAGGCCTCCGGGGTTCAGGAAGGTGACATATTCTATCAGGTGGATGGTCAGGATGCGGTAGGAATAGATATCTCCGCTCTGGTGGACATGGTCCGTGGCAGGGAAGGCACAAGTGTAAACATCATCTTCCTCCGCGGCGAGTACATGGATAAGGTTGAACTCACCATTCCCAGAAAAAAGGTGGAGACCAAAACTGTGTCGCATAATATGCTGGAGAATAAGGTGGGGCACATCATGATCGGAAGCTTTGAAGAGATCACGGTGGAGCAGTTTGAATCTGCACTCAGTGACCTGAAGGAACAGGGGATGGAGAAGCTTATCCTTGATCTGAGGGGCAACGGCGGCGGCATGGTTGATGTTGCGGTAAAGATCACCGATGATCTTATCGGAACGGGAGTGGTTACCTATACCCTTGATAAGCAGGGGGAGCGTAAGGACTACAATGCGGTGACCCCGGTAGAATTGGGACTTCCTATGGTGGTTCTCGTGGATTCGGGAAGCGCCAGCGCCAGCGAGCTGGTGACGGGAGCCCTTAAGGATCATGGCGCGGCGAAGGTAGTCGGCACCACCACCTACGGAAAGGGCATAGTGCAGAATCTGTACCCTCTTACCGACGGTTCAGCTATAAAACTCACCAATGCCAGATACTATACCCCAAGCGGCGTCAATATCCAGGGAACAGGCATAGAGCCGGATGTGGTCATTGAGTTTGACCCGGAGGCATATAAGAAGAACGGCCGGGACAACCAGCTTGAGAAGGCGAAGGAACTGCTGAAATAGGCGGTTCCTCCGGCACGTGATCTTTACGTCATGATCTGCTTGACAAAGGAGATCCCCGGGTGTAGTATGTAGACAACAATTAAACAAATACTTAATCGTTGAATCGGGATAAACCGGACGGAAAGGGGAACATGATGAAAAAGAGTTATAAGATAGATGTGGATTGCGCAGCCTGTGCACAGAAGATGGAGGATGCCGCAAAGGCTACAGAGGGCGTAAAGGACGCCACAGTAAACTTTATGATGTTAAAGATGAAGGTGGAATTTGATGAGGGCGTGGACCCTATGACAGTGATGGAAAAGGTTGAAAAGAACTGTAAGGCTGTTGAGGAGGACTGCAGTATTTTTTATCGCTGACGATAGTGGAGGCGTGAGAGAGTATGAATAAAAAGCAGAAGATAAATCTGATAAGGATACTGGTGTCGGCTTTTCTTATGATCCTGTTCTCCCGCCTTCCGCTGGAAGGGGCCGTCAGGTTCATCGCCTTTCTCATCCCCTATCTCATAGTGGGATATGATGTTTTGAAAAAGGCGGTACACGGTATCATAAATAAGCAGCCCTTTGACGAATGTCTGTTAATGGCGGTGGCCACCATAGGCGCTATTGCCGCTGCCCTCTATAAAAGCGGGGATTATACAGAAGCTGTGGCGGTCATGCTCTTCTATCAGACCGGAGAACTGTTCCAGAGCTATGCTGTGGGTAAGAGCAGGAAAAACATCACGGAATTGATGGACATCTCTCCCGAATACGCGAATGTCTACGGAGAGGACGGGAGCATAGTGGAAATGGATCCCGATGAGGTGGAGATAGGAAGCCTCATAGTTGTCCGCCCCGGAGAGAGGATCCCCATAGATGGCGTGATCAAAAGCGGAAACTCGGGACTGGACACCTCCGCCCTTACGGGAGAGTCAATGCCTAGGGAAGTCCATCCGGGAGACGAGGTCATCAGCGGATGCATAAACTTAAGCGGAGCCCTTGAGATAGAGACCACAAAAGAATATGCGGACTCTACCGTTGCCAGAGTGATGGAACTCATTGAGGATGCCAGCTCCAGAAAATCAAAATCGGAAAACTTTATAGCCAGATTTTCCCGCGTCTATACGCCGGTAGTCGTATTTGCCGCGCTGGCTCTGGCTGTGATCCCTCCTCTGGTGCTGCTAGTGATGGGAAGACCGGTGCTTTGGACCACGTGGATCTACAGGGCACTGATATTCCTTGTAATAAGCTGTCCCTGCGCTTTAGTGGTGAGTGTACCCTTAAGCTTTTTCGCCGGTATCGGCAGCGCAGGAAAGAAGGGTGTCCTTGTTAAGGGCTCAAATTATCTGGAAGCCATGAGCGAGGTCCGGACTGTGGTATTTGACAAGACCGGAACACTTACAAAGGGTGTGTTCGAAGTCGTATCGGTACATCCGAATGACATAAGCGCGGAAGAACTTATACATCTCGCTGCCCATGTGGAGAGATTTTCTGACCATCCGATAGCCCTGTCTCTAAAAAGGGCATACGGAAAAGAGGCTGACGGGTGTACGGTGGAAAGCGCGGAGGAGATCGCCGGACAGGGGATAAAAGCTGTTGTGGAAGGCAGGACTGTCTGCGCCGGAAATGAAAGGATGATGCATGAAGTCGTGAAGGACGGAGTGATCCCGGAGTGCAGGCACTGCAATGATGTTACGGGGACTGTCATCCACATTGCCATAGACGGCATATATGCGGGGCATGTGCTCATATCGGATGTGATAAAGCCCCACAGCAGGGAAGCCATAGAAGCACTGAAGAAAGCAGGCGTCAGGGAAACCGTGATGCTCACCGGTGACAGGGAAAACACTGCGGCCCATGTGGCGAAAGAACTTCATCTGGATAAATACTACGCGGAACTTCTGCCTGGGGACAAGGTTTCGAAGGTGGAAGAGATCCTTAATGGAAGTGAGAATAAAGGGAAAGTGGCCTTTGTGGGAGATGGCATAAACGATGCGCCTGTGCTTTCAAGAGCGGAT
>CADBTX010000117.1 GCA_902797705.1 uncultured Lachnospiraceae bacterium
AGTATTCCAATATATAGGCTCCGGTCGCCACCCTTGACTGAACCTGATGGAAGCCCTGTCCCCATCATTGCCGACGGTGAGGATGATGGGAACAGCCCATAACAAGTATGTATTGGCGGATTCCATATGACTGTGATTAGCTATTCTTTCCCGAATTGAAGTTCTATCGGGCCAGGTGGGCTTAGCGTAGGAAGACGGATCAGAAATGGCAAAATCGGTTCAACAGTAAACTGAGATCAGACCAGGATACGGAGGAAAACTCTCAGTGCCGGAAGAGCCACTCCGCCGCTTCAAGGTTTTCGGATACCGGGACCCAGGTGCAGTGAGGGTTTATCCCGTAGTGTTCCTTCATATATCCTTCAGGATACTCCGTGTACCGGATCTCCGCAGCCTTATCTTTAAGCTTATCGTACAGATCCCGCGAGCCAAGGGTGGAAGCAAAAAGGCCCTCATTTCCGTAGGACACCCTCACTATCCCGTCATCCGCCGCGTGGAAGAGCCACATGGGCGTGCTCAGAAGGGCATCCGTATCCTCATTGTCCGTTGCGGCGCAGATGGGGATCGCCGCAGAAAAGACCCCGGGATGATCCTTTATTATCTTCAGCGCTCCTATGCCTCCGGCGCTGTAACCATAAATGTAGACCCTGTCAGCATCTATATCCGGGTAATCGGCCAGCAGCTCTGCGATAAGAGCGCACACCCGGTCTCCGCTGGAGGGTCCCGCCCAATGGCCTGAGCCTTTGACCTGGGGCGCAAGAACGTAGCACGGGTGCTTTTCCTGCCAATCCTCACGGACAAACATGGTTCCTATATCGTGCATTTCCAGCTGCATCTCATTATCGTTGCCAAAGGCATCCGCACCATGCAGATAGACCACAAGGGGAACCTTTTCATCACTAACGGGCCTGAAGAGCCGATACAAAAGTTTCCCCCTGCTTTCAAAACTTCCATATTCAAATTTTTCACAAAGCCTGTGATTTCCGGGGGACGGATTGTCCCAGTCTGCAGGTATCCTCATATGAAATCCTTAATTCAGCTGTATCTCCTGAGTCATTCCCCTGTCAACAAGAATGTATCTCGCCGCGTTGTCGGTGGGTACCATAAGAAGCACCGGGTCCTCGAACAGCCCGTCGTAGCGCACCCTTCCCTTAAAATCTATTATCTCACAGGCAGAATCATTATAGATCACTGCCCTTCTGTCACAGAGCTGGATATCTGTATAGGAAAGTTCAAAGTCCTCATCCATAAGGACTCTTCCCGTCTTCCCGTACACCATCAGCCTGTATTTGTTGCCCCCTTCATCCGAGCGGAAAACAAAGGCGGCCTCCTCAGGTCCGAAATACACGCTCTGTATCTCTTCGTTGATGGAATTCTCCGAAACGGCCTCGGGCTTCTGATCCCCGGAATAAAAGACCATACGGTTATCACCTATGGCTATGGCGCTGTCATGACTCAGGAACTTTATCCTGGGCATTATGACATCCCCGTAATCGTAGCCGCTGACGTAATTGTCTATCTCGTTCTGGCCAACATCCCCGAAATTGTAAAACGCCACCGAAGAATGGACGTTCCCGGTCTCTCCGTCAACACGTATATAGGAAACTCCAAGGAGTGTGCCGTCAGGAGAAAGCGCCACATCAATGGGATATCCGCTTTTCACCATGCTGCATTTGATCCCGGCAAGCTCCGTGCCTCCGGCATCGTACAGGTTTATCCTGGCGGCCTCTCCATCCTCAAGGACCACCGCCACGACCCCCTGTCCGGCAACGGAAAAATTAACGATGGGGAGCTTCGTATTTATATGGGTTTCCTCACCCGTTCCGCTTACCAGCAGGATCTCCGTGGAGCCCTGGTCGGCCATGGCGACATAGTCACTGCATGTAGCCACCTGAGGATCCTGCATTTCATAAGTGATATTCCACCTTGCCTCTTTCAGGCCGTCATAGGATTCGGCCCCGTCCCGGCTGTATTTCAGGATGTGGCCGTTGTAGGTCATATAATTTGCCGTATCCGAATCTGATCTCAGGGATTTACCCAGGATCTCATAGCCTGTATATATCTTGTTATCGAAATAATTCTTCGCATAGAGACAGGCACAGGCTATTATGACCACGACGAAAATCAGGCTGCCAAAGATCTTCACCCGGTGCAGCCTGACTTCCGCATCAAAATTTACATTTTTTTCTCGTTTTACTACATGAAGATCCGGCATTTGACCCTGTGTGAGCTAGATCAGAAAAGCCTTAAAGTGCGGCTTTGATCTGCTCATAGATCCCTTCTGCGTCAAGCTTGTACTTCTTCATCAGTTCTGACCAGGGGCCTGATTCACCAAAGACATCATATACGCCAATCCTGTGAACGGGAACCGGATTCTTCTCGGAAACCACTTCAGCAACTGCGCTTCCGAGACCGCCGATAACCGTAGCCTCTTCAACAGTGAAGATCTTTCCGGTTTCTTTTGCTGCCTTGATCACAAGTTCCTCATCCAGAGGCTTTATGGTATGCATGTCGATAACTCTGGCGTTAATTCCGTCCTTTGCAAGCATTTCAGCTGCTTCAAGGGAGTAATTTACCTCCACGCCCGCTGCAATGATGGTAAGATCGCTGCCGTCCCTGATGGTTATTCCCTTTCCGATCTCGAACTTAAGCTTATCCGCCTCATAGAATACAGGAGAAGCAGCTCTGCTGAACCGGAGATAAACAGGACCATTGTGATCGAGAGCGGCCTTAACAGCAGCGAAAACCTCCGTATCATCGGCAGGAACGATAACCGTCATACCCGGGATGGTCCTCATAAGCGCGATGTCTTCCAGAGCCTGGTGTGTTGCTCCGTCTTCTCCAACCGTGATACCGGCGTGTGTTGCGCCGATCTTTACATTGAGTTTGGGATAACCAATGGAGTTACGCACCTGCTCAAAATTTCTTCCTGCCGCGAACATAGCGAAGGAACTGATAAAGGGTATCTTTCCGCAGGTTGCGAGACCCGCTGCGATACCTGTCATATTTGATTCTGCTATTCCACAGTCAAAAAATCTGTCGGGAAAAGCGTTCTTAAAGGTCTGTGTCTTTGTGGCATTGGCAAGGTCCGCATCCAGTACCACCAGATCGGGATACTCTGCACCGTACTTTGCCAGCGCGTTTCCATAGCTTTCACGTGTTGCGATCTTCTTTACTTCACTCATAATGCGGCACCTGCTTTCTCAAGATCTGACATTGCTGTGGCGTATTCCTCATCATTGGGTGCCTTGCCATGCCATCCTGCTTTATTCTCCATGAAGGAAACTCCCTTGCCCTTAACCGTCTTTGCGATTATGGCAACAGGCATGCCCTTAACTGTCTTTGCTTCATCAAAAGCCTTCTTTATCTCATCCATGTTGTTTCCGTCGATATTGATCACATGGAAATTGAACGCTTCAAACTTCTTGTCTATGGGATAGGGATTGTTGACTTCTTCAACAGGTCCGTCTATCTGAAGGCCGTTATTGTCAACGATAACGCAGAGGTTATCCAGCTTCTTTGCTCCGGCAAACATAGCCGCTTCCCAGATCTGACCTTCCTGTATCTCACCGTCTCCGCAGAGGCAGTAGGTGCGGTATGACTTATTGTCGATCTTTGCAGCAAGAGCCATTCCCACTGCAGCAGAGAGTCCCTGTCCAAGAGAGCCGCTGGACATATCCACGCCGGGAATGTGCTTCATATCGGGATGTCCCTGAAGATAGGAACCTGTATGTCTCAGTGTAGTAAGATCTTCCTTAGGGAAATATCCCCTCTCGGCCAGAACCGAATACAGACCCGGTGCATTGTGGCCCTTTGAAAGCACGAAACGGTCCCTGTCAGCTTTCTTCGGATCCTTGGGATCCACGTTCATCTCTTCAAAGAAGAGATAGGTGAAGATATCAGCCGATGAAAGAGATCCGCCGGGATGTCCGGACTTTGCCGCATGTACCGCCGTAACGATACCCTTTCTGACTTCATTTGCTGTTTTCTGAAGTTCTTTTGTTGTCATTACTTTCCTCCTTGTCCGTAGTACGCGTTTGCGCCATGCTTACGGTAATAATGCTTATCCTGAACGTCCTGTGGGCACTCTCCGACTTTGGGATTGATGAGTTCCGTCCGGAAAGCCATCTTTGCCACTTCCTCCAGTACTACTGCGGTATGTACCGCATCCACGGGATCCTTGCCCCATCCGAAGGGTCCATGGTTCTTGCAGAGAACGGCCTGTACCGCTATATGGTCCTTATCCTTGAAATAATCCGTGATGAGCACACCGGTATTTTTTTCATAGGCTTCGTCTATCTCTTCCTTTGTAAGGCAGCGAAGGCAGGGAACCGATCCGTAGAAATAATCCGCGTGGGTGGTTCCGTAGCAGGGAATGTCGCGTCCCGCCTGTGCCCAGGAGGTCGCAAATGATGAATGGGTGTGTACCACGCCGCCGATATCAGCCCACTTCCTGTATAATTCCGCATGGGTCTCGGTATCGGAGGAAGGATTGTATTTTCCTTCTATCTTATTGCAGTCAAGGTCAACAACTACCATATCCTCCGGCGTCAGAGCGTCATATTCCACGCCGCTGGGCTTTATTACAAAATAGCCGCTTTCCCTGTCCATACCGCTTACATTACCCCAGGTAAAGGTAACGAGGCCGTACTTCGGAAGAAGCATGTTCGCTTCATAAACCTTTTTCTTTAATTCTTCCAGCATCCCGTTTCTCCTTTCTTTGCCTTATATCTCGGAAAACTTATAAACCGTGGTGGTATCGTATCTGTCACCGGCGCCGAAAATGGGCTTCTTAAAGCCTTCCTGATTGGCGCTGTTGGGGAAGAACTGGGTCTCGAGGCAGAGTCCGCTCCTGACACCGTAAACCGCTCCGCCTTTTCCCTTTATATCATTCCGGATGCAGTTTCCTGCATAGAACTGGATGCCGGGAAGATCTGTCTCCACCTCCATCCTGACTCCCGAAGTGCGTTCCTCAACAACGGCAGCCACAGAGCCGGGATCGTCTATGGCATAGTTATGATCGTATCCCTTGGTGAAGTGAAGCTGCTCATTATCTGCATTTATCCTTTCACCCACCTTATGGAATTCCCTGAAATCAAAGGGAGTTCCCTCAACATCCGCCATCTCGCCGGTGGGGATGGAATCCGCATGAACGGGGTTATACTTGGACGCGTTTATCTTGAGATAGTGGTCCTCGATATTTCCAGAATCATGCCCTGCCAGATTGAAATAGGTATGATTGGTGCAATTTATAAGGGTCTTCTTATCGGAAACGCCTTCATAGTGAATAAAGAGTGCGTTGTCATCCGAAAGCCTGAAGGTCACATGCATATCGAGATTTCCGGGGAAGCCGCACTCGCCGTCCGGGCTTGTGTAGCTCATGGTAACAGCGTTTCTGGCCTCGTCCGGAGCTGCTGTCCATAACTTTCTGTGGAATCCGTTCACAAAATCACTGTGAAGATTGTTGCTGTTCTCATTTACCGGAAGCTGAACCTTTGTCCCGTCGATCTCAAAAACAGCGTTCGCTATCCTGTTGGCGCTTCTTCCTATGGTAGCCCCGAAGAATTCCTTATTGTCAAAGTAAGGATCCGCCTTGTCATAACCCAGAACAACATCGATCGCGCCCTTTTTCGAAGGAACGATGATCTCGGTAATGATGGCACCCAGTTCGGAAACCGTAACGCTCATTCCGTTTCCGTTTGAAATGGTATAAGCCGAAATGTCCTTATCATCCTCTGTTGTACCAAAAGCCCGCTTTTTTATCTCCATTTTCTTAATGCCTCCTATGGTTATATTTCCGTCCGTCCCTCAAGGGCACGGAGCAAAGTGACCTCATCAATATTTTCCAGATCGCCTCCCACAGGCACGCCGCTTGCGATACGGCTCACCTTTATTCCCGTGGGCTTTATCAGCTTGCTGAGATACATCGCCGTCGTCTCCCCTTCAAGGCTGGAATTGGTGGCGATGATGACTTCTTCGATATCTCCCGTAAGCCTTTTCATCAGTTCCTTCAGCTTGATATCGTTGGGACCTATGCCCAGCATGGGGGAAATGGCGCCGTGAAGCACATGATACACCCCTTCGTACCGGCCGGTCTTTTCATAAGCCGCAAGGTCCCTGGTATTCTCCACCACCATTATCACACGGTGGTTCCGTTTTTCGCTGCTGCATATGGGGCACACCTCCTCGTCGGTGAGAGTAAAGCATTCCCTGCAGTAACGGATATTTTCCCTGGCATCCAGTATGGCCGAGGTGAGACGTCTCACGTGCTCTTCCGGCTCATTAATTAGATAAAAGGCCAGCCTTCCGGCAGATTTCGCTCCGATCCCCGGAAGAGTGGAAAGTTCCTCTATCAGCTTATTGATCTTTCCGGAATACAGATCCATCTCACATCAGTCCGCCAAGACCGCCGGTGAACCTGCTCATGGATTCCTTTGAATCCTCTTCAGCCTGTTTCATGGCCTCATTTACGGCAGCTATGATCATGTCCTGCAGAGTCTCCACATCATCCGGATCCACAGCCTCCGGCGAGATCGTCACGCTTTTTAATTCCTTCTTGCCGGTTACGGTTACGGAAACCGCGCCTCCGCCGGCCTGAGAGGTATATTCCTTTGACTCCAGCTCTTTGCTGGCTTCCTCCATCTGGCGCTGCATCCTCTGTGCCTGCTTAAGCATGTTGTTCATGCTTCCCGGCATCATGCCGCCGCCAAAACCGCCTCTTTTAGACATCACTCTTCTCCTTCCTCTGATCCCTCATATTCCCCGACTTCCAAGCCGTCCAGTTTCACAAATTCGCTGAGATCGGGATATGTTTCTTCAAAATGCTCGCTGTTCTCTTTTTCAACCACCCGGAAGTTCACATGCTTTCCTATGACCTTTTCAATGGTCTCCTGAAGAGCCTGCTTGTTCTCCTCATGCCGGAGTTCATTTTCAAACATACTCTCGAAGCCTATTATCAGCGTATTTCCTTCGATGCTGGGATAGGATTCCTGCAGCATGCTGGCAAGGGCCTCGTGGTTGTCGGGCAGGCTGCGGTAGATCTTTCCCCAGTTATTTAAGACCTGTTTAATATCCTCCGGCAGAGCTTCCGGCAGCGGAGCTCTTTTTACCTTATTTTTTTTTTCGGCAGAAGGAGCAGCCACAACCTGAACTCCCTCCGCGATCTTATGCTCCAGGGCGGAAACCCTCTGCTTTAAGCTGCCTATGTCCTCTTCAGTCTCCGGACGCATCAGCTTTATTATGGCGATCTCGGAGAGGACCCGCTTTTCCGGCGCATATCTTATCTCACTGGATAATTCGGAAAAGATCCTTATGAAGCGCATCAGTGTATCCGGATCGCTCCTTCCCGCTTCCTCCCTCATTACAGCCAGTGTCTCGGAGGAAACATCGATCACGTCCTCCATATTCTCGTCCTGACTCCCGGCCAGCAGCAGATTCCTTAAATACCAGATAAAATCGGAAACAAAGACTCCCAGGTCCCGGCCCTGCATCAAAACATCTTCCAGAACAGACACTGCGTTTATGTCACGGTCCAGGATCATGTTGTAAAGACGGCTGAATACCGAAGTATCCACCGCCCCCAGAACCTCCAGTGCCCTGTCGTAGGTAAGCTCCTTATCCATAAAGAAGGCTGCGCACTGGTCCAGAAGACTCAGGGCGTCCCTCATGGAGCCGTTGGCGCATTTCGCGATATACCTCAGTGCCTTATCTTCAACCTGTATGCCCTCGATATCCGTAAGCTCCCTCATCCTGTCCGCCATGGTCTCAATGGTCATCCTCTTGAAATCA
>CADBTX010000118.1 GCA_902797705.1 uncultured Lachnospiraceae bacterium
AGATCCATGTCATAGGTTATGCCTATGTCCCCGCGGACCTTGTTCTTCTCTATATCACCGGCGTTTATGGCGATTATTATCTCGGTCTGGTCCCGGAGCTTTTTTAACATACGGATCTTCGAATCCGGATGAAAGCCCGGAAGTACCCGGGATGCGTGGAAGTCGTCAAACAGCTTTCCGCCGAACTCGAGATAGAGCTTTCCGCCGAACTGGGATATCCTGTCGGCTATGTGCTCTGACTGGATCTTAAGGTACTTATCATTATCAAATCCGATCTTATTCATTTTATGTCTGTGACGCTCCTTTCTTTAGGTGCCGTTTATCATTCTTTTCCGTTCCAGCAATAGGTGCAGAGATCGCAGGGCTTTAATCCCACTGCTTCTATCATGTCATCGAGCCTGTGATAGTGGAGGGACGTGAATGAGAGCTGCCCTCTGATATCTTCAAGCATGGCTTCGTACTCGCTGCTTTCGGGATCCGCATATTTTTCGAGTATCTCAGGTGAAGGATCCGCAGAGCCCTCCAGCTTCTCTATGACCCTTCTGGTGATAAGTTCCATCTCTGAATTGGATCTGCTGAAATTAAGATATTTGCAGCCGAAGATGAGGGGCGGGCAGGCAGGCCTGATATGGACTTCCGCCGCTCCGTTATTAAAGAGATATTCTGTGGTCTCCCTGAGCTGGGTTCCCCGGACTATGGAATCGTCAATAAGTAGAAGGCTTTTATCCATTATCAGATCCTGGACCGGGATCAGCTTCATCTTTGCAATGAGATTCCGCTTGCTCTGATGTGTGGGCATGAAGGAGCGGGGCCAGGTGGGAGTGTACTTGACGAAGGGCCTTCCGTAGGGGATGCCTGATTCGTTGGAATAGCCGATGGCGTGGGCCACTCCCGAATCCGGAACTCCGGCCACCATATTGGGGGTGATGCCCCTGACTTTATCCCGGCGGGCCAGAGCCGCTCCGCAGTTATATCTTATTTTTTCCACATTGAGTCCTTCATAGGATGAAGCGGGAAAACCGTAGTAGATCCAGAGGAAAGTACAGATCTTCATCTTATCAAGGGCGGCGGCCTTGATCTCGTAGCCGTCGGCGGTGATGAAGTCTATCTCTCCGGGGCCCAGTTCATGCTCCGGGCTGTATCCCAGATTTAAGAAGGAAAAGGATTCGAAGCATACACAGTAGGCTCCCTCCTTCTTTCCTATCTCCACCGGAGTTCTTCCGAGAAGATCCCTTGCGGCGTAGATACCCTTTTCTGTCATTATGAGTATGGTCATGGAGCCCTTTATCATCTCCTGGGCGTAGCGGATACCGTCGGTGATGGTCTCCTTTTGGTTGATAAGGGCAGCGGTGAGCTCTGTGGGGTTTATCTCCCCTCCGCTCATCTCCAGAAAGTGGGCGTGGTTATTTTTGAAAAGAAGTTTTTCGAGTTCCGGAAGATTATTGATCTTTCCCACCGTAGTGATGGAGTAGGTGCCGTGATGGGAGCGTACGATAAGGGGCTGGGGCTCAAAATCACTGATGCATCCGATGCCGATATTCCCCTTCATCTTCTGTATGTCCCTGTCGAATTTCGGACGGAAATGGGAATTCTCTATATTGTGGATCGCCCGGTCAAAGCCGTTCTCCTTATCGTATACGGCCATTCCCGCCCGTCTCGTGCCGAGGTGGGAGTGGTAGTCCGTTCCGTAAAAGAGGTCAAAAACACAGTCCTCATGAGATGCAAGTCCGAAAAATCCGCCCATATTTCCTTCCTTTCCTGAGAAGCTTTCGAAAAAGCTGCTGTAAATACCCGACAGGATATGCCCTGCCCTCAAAAAAACAAGATTTATAATAACACAAGAAGGTTTGAATAGATACATCAGAATTGCAAAAAATAACGGATATTTTATAATACTGTATAGATGTTTTATGGTGGTGCGAGGTTTTTATCATGATAAATACAGGCTATAACAATTCTTCACTAAAGCACAGGAACAGGGGGACCATCTTAAGGCTTTTGGCCACGGGAAAATGTTCCTCCAGGATAGAGCTTGCCAGGGAGACCGGGCTTTCAAAGATGGCAGCCTCCAATGTGGTGAGCGAGTTTATAAGTGAAGGCATAATCGAAGAAAAGGAAAAGCAGAAAACGGTCGGAAAGGGGAGGAATCCCATTGTCCTGGAGATAGCGCCCGGGGCTCCGAAAATATTGGGTGTCCATATATCCAGAAATAAATGCGGGGTTTCCCTCTGTGATTTTAAGCTGGATGTTCTGGAGGAGAGGAGCGTTGATATCACCACCGGGAACCCGGACAGGCTTTTTTCGGATCTCTTTAAGATCATGGACAGCGTACTTGAAAAACACAGTAATGAAAAGATCCTGGGTATAGGTGTGGGAGTTCTGGGACCTGCCGATGTGGAAAGGGGAGTGATACTGGATCCGCCGGATTTCTTCGGTATGCACAATCTGGATGTACTGGGGATGCTGAGGGGCAGATACGATCTTCCTGTGATCATCGGACATGAGTATGACTGCGCTACCCTTGCCGAAAAATTCTTCGGCGCGGGAAGGGATCTGGACTGCTTTGCCTATGTGGGGATATCCCGTGGAGTGGGTTCCGGAGTGATCCATGACGGGAGGCTTCACAGAAGTGAGAATGAATTCAACAGTGAACTGGGCCACGTCAGCATCGACATCAACGGCCCCCTTTGCAGCTGCGGAAGAAGGGGCTGTCTGGAAACCTATATTTCCACTAATGTACTTGAGGAAAAATTCAGGGAGGCGACGGGAGAGGATCTGAGCTTTAAGGGCTTCTGCATTAAATATAAGGACAGGGGACCGGAAAGTTTCGAAAAGGTTTTTTATGAAGCCACGGAGATGTTCGCCACGACTCTGACCAATGCCGTTAACTATACCGGAAATCTGAATTATATCCTGGGACATGACGGACGCTACATTCCGGACCGCTTTGTGGAGGACTGTGCGAAAAAGGTGGACGGACAGATGATGTTCAGAGGATTAAGAAGACTTAAACTCATAAAATCCGATGTACATAATGAGGTCTTTTCCTCCACCTGTGCCTGCGCCATTCTGGAGATGGTTTTTATGGGCGATATGTCCTTTGTTCACAGCGTGTAGCAAAAATAACCAAGTGCCTGAAAAAAATTACTTGACTTTGAGTAAAAATGCAGATATAGTAAAGAGGTTTAATAAATCTATTTTGCAAAAGTGATGCCCGAAACATGGCGCTTTTGCTTGAAGTCAGGTAACAGACGATGAAATCTTTGGAGCCCACGGCCACAGAGCGCCGCAGAAAAACAAGGAACAGAGTATTCAGGTATATCTATAATTCAGATGAGCCTGTAAGCAAGCAGGCCATGTCCATAGATCTGAATTTAAGCCTTCCCACCATTCACCACAATGTGTCGGAGCTTATGGAGGCGGGGCTTATCAAAGCGGGCGAAACTCAGTCCTCCACCGGGGGAAGACCTCCCGTGGGATATCTTGTGGAGCATGATGTACGCTTTTCCATCGGAGTATCCATTACCACCAATCACATTCATTTTCTGGCTTCTGATCTGAAACTGAATCAGCTGGCAGAGAAGAGCGTGCGTAAAAACGGTATCGTGGCAATGGATCTTGGAAACGAGATCCGGAAGGAGCTGGAAGCCTTTATCGAGGAGAATGATCTGAATAAGCAGAGGATCCT
>CADBTX010000119.1 GCA_902797705.1 uncultured Lachnospiraceae bacterium
GAAATCCTTCAGTTCCCGATATCCGCAATCAATCAGTTCGTCCTGCGTGGCATTTTCCACATCCGCATAAAGATTGCTGAAATCTATGTCGCCCTCTTCCTCTTCTGCCGGATACTCCTCCGCTTCCTCCTCCATCACATAATTGTATTTTTGCGTATGATCGATAAACTGCAGCAGCTGTTCGTCCGTCATCTCGGATTTCGGAAGATGAAGCAGCCCGTCCTCCTCCACATAGCAGACCGACTGTCTGTCCCAGTCCGCCAGGGTCTTTACATGCTGTACTTCCTGCTCCGGAAATACATTTTCTCCGTAATACTCCCGCTCCAGCGCGGCAAGTCGTAAAACTTCATTATTGGTCAGTTTTCTGCTCCAGGAACCGTCTATGGTGACAGACGTATCATTTTCAAGTTCTGTCACATACTCCTGGCGTTCCTCTTCCGGCATGCTCTCCATACGTGCTGCCACACTGTCATAGGCTGCCTTGGCACCCACACCGGATCCGATCAGAATTGCCGTAACCGCAATTGCAGTCAGTACTCTGTTTTGTTTCCTTCTCATAAAAACCTCCTTCATACGCATTCCCTTTATCCTTCGGGATACGTTCTGCTTATTTATCTGTTCCTTTTTCCCCGGGTTACTGCTTTCAGCAAAGCCTTCGCGAATGGCCTTCACTCTATATTCGTATCAGCCCTCCGTTTCGTGACATCCGCCAAAGATTTTTCTGAAAAAAAGTCCGGTACTGCCTTTACGGGAAATAACAAGGTCTGTCATTTTGAGGGCTATATTCTGTACAGCAACAGATGAAGATAGGAATAATGAAAAATGACGAAAAAACGTATTACTATTTCACAGTCATAGACGAAAAAGGCAATAAACGGGATCGCCCATATCTATATTACGCGGAAGAACCGGGTGGATGATTAATGCAGTGTAGACTGCTGACAGCATCAGGATATAGCCGACTGAAAAGCATCTCTACTCCATGATCTTCTCCATCCCGTTCTTTTCCAGCATCTCGTCGATCTTATACAGGTCATATACACGGTTGTTGATCGCTATGATGATGCAGGCGTCGCGCGGATCCTTGGCGTACAATTCCCGGTATTGGTATAGTTTTAACGCACGGTTGATCTCGTCCAGATTAAAGTGACCGGCGACACACAGGCGGATGATGTGATCGCGGTTCTTTGCATGCTTTTCCATACGGAGCAGCTTGCCGCCGTAGTTCTCCGTAAAGCCGGCAAAGGAATAAACTTCCTTCAGCTTTATCCCCTTTTCCTCGATGACAGTTTTCATGTAATAATAGAAGGCCTTTTCGCCTTCCGCCAGATACCTCCTGTTATTTCGGATATAGGAAGCTGCCTGCTCCGGCTTTGTGTTTTTCAAAAGTTCATCAAGTTCGTCTGTGGGTTTCTTTTCCATGATCGTCTCCAGCTTACGCAGTGAGTGCTTCCCGCAATTCCTTCACGCTGTATCTGTTTGCGGGATCAAGACTGATGCAGCGTTCAATAGTGTCCCATAATTCCCCCTTAATTTTTTCTTCCTTCGGGATCTTTCCGGTAATCATCACATTCAAAAGAATACCCAGCGCATACACATCCGTTTTTTCCGACGACGCCTGCATCCCGAAGCCGGCCTGTTCCGGCGCCGCATAATCCCGTGTTCCGAGATGTTCCGTATCATCGGTCCTCTCCTCGTCATACCATTTTGCGATATTCAGATCTAGGAGATATACCGAATCATCCGCCGTTATCATGATATTGGAGGGTTTGATATCACGGTGCACGATACCGCTGTGTATATGATGAAGATCATCCAATATCGTACAGAGCTTCTTAACGACAGCGATCGCGGAAGCTTCGGAAAAAAGCGTATCTTCCAGTATGCGCTCTACCGTTTTTCCTTCAATATACTCTTCTATGACGATCAGGCTGTTTTCACCTTCATAAAGGGCTTCGATCTTTGGTATATTTCTGACCGGCTGTTTCTTCAGGCAGTCGTATACGCTGCGGTCGTACTTTTTCAGGATTTTCTTTACA
>CADBTX010000120.1 GCA_902797705.1 uncultured Lachnospiraceae bacterium
AAGCTTTTCTTTCCCGGTATTACATATAAATATTCTCTGAAACTGGGCTTAAACACCCTTTTATAATATGACGCCATAGTCACCTCCAGATCATTTCCCGAGTATCACATCTATGAAAGTTTCAAGCCTAACCTTAAACGGCGATGCCCCAGCCATCAATTCCTGATATCTTTTGATCCTGCTCTCTGTAAACCTCCAGATCTGGCCCGCCTCTATCGTTGCCTCACAGGGATGACAGCATCCGCAGGCCTTCCCCAGTACCGGCGTATGGCAAAACCATGTTTTTTCTATGATGTCTCCGTATCCATTTTCCCTTAAGACCTTTTCCTCATCCACCTTGGTCATGTCAAAGGTCTCGGAAATATTGAAGTCACCGAAGATAAGCTTTAAGTCTGTACTACTCTTTTCCATATCGATGGTAAAATACGTTCGCCCCACGCAATTAACCTTCTCCGTTATTCCGCCATTGGCTTCAATACACGAGCGGAATTTTGTAGAAGAGGACATAGGCTTTACCGGCGAATAAAAAAGTCCCTCCACATCATGGTGCCTTGCATACCTGGCAATCCAGTCATACTGACTCCCCAGAGCACCTTCTTCCTTTAACCTCAAATAAGCTGCTTCTACCTCAGGATCTCTCGGAATTTCTCCCGGTTCGATTATAATAAGCGGCAATATCTTCGCCTTCGTTTCCTTATGCAAAAGAATATCCTTCTCTATCTCCCTCATTGCCTGTATCTCATACTTCTCGGACCTTCTCCCGTTCTTCAGATAATAGGGCTGGATCTCCACCTCGTACCGGGAGTACACGATCATCGTATAGGTGGAATCCAGTCCTCCGGTCCACATGATATTAAATCTGTCCAAAATTCATTTCCTCATCCGCCGTATCCCCGGAATGGGAAATGCGGCTTTTCATTCAGCATAGTCTGACGATAGTATACCACAGATTGGGAAGTCATTGGGAGACGGTAAGTTTCGCGGTACTTTGCAATCCATGACAAAAAGGCTATAATATCAGCATTATGAAAAAAAGCGGCATTATCAGGAATATCATCATTCTCCTCTCCTACTACAGAGAGGCTCTTACACCGGTCAGCCTTCGTCCCAAAGCACTGAAACGCTGGTTCAGGAAGTGCAACGGGAGAGAGCTTCATCTTGATCCTCCGGTAACCTGGTGCGACAAGATAAACTGGATAAAGCTATACGGCGTTACTCCCGAAATGACCCTTCTTTCGGATAAATATATGGTGCGGGAATGGGTAAAGGAAAAGATCGGCGAAGAATATCTGATCCCTCTTCTGGGAGTTTGGGACAGATTTGAGGAAATAGATTTTGACACTCTTCCCGACAGATTCGTGCTTAAGACCAACCACGCCTGCAAGACGAATCTCATAGTTTTGGACAGATCGCAGTTTGACAGGAAGTCCGCCGCAAAGGATTTCCGCCGCTGGATGATGTTCGACTTCTCTTTCCGCTTCGGCTTCCAGATGCAGTATCAGGGAATAAAGAGAAAGATAATCGCCGAAGAATTCCTTGATAATAACGGAGCAGATCTTTACGACTATAAATTCCACTGTTTTAACGGAAAACCTGTGAGCTGTGAGTATATAGGAGGGCGGTCCGGAGAGACCCGTCTCGCCTTTTTTGACATGGACTGGAAACTTCTTCCCTACAGGACTGCAACCTATCCCGTTTATGAAGAGCTTCCGGAAAAACCCCTTAATTACGAAAAGATGGCGGAGCTTGCCGCTGTTCTTTCCGAGGGCTTCCCATATGTCCGCGTGGATCTCTATCACTTAAACGACGGACAGATAAAATTCGGGGAAATGACCTTCACTCCCTCCAGCGGACAGTGCACCTGGGTTCCCGAGGGCACCGATGAGATGCTTGGAAAACTCATCGATCTGGGTAAAAAGTAAGACATGGCTGAAAAGGTATTAAAAAAAACACAGGACGAATCTTCCGTAAAAGCGCTTAAAGCCGGCGTCTGGTATACCTTTGCAACCTTTTTGAAAAAGGGTATCTCATTTGCCACGACCCCTATCTTTGCCAGGCTAATGACAAAGGAGGACTTCGGTTCCTACAGCAATTTCACCGTATGGCTGTCTATCTGTGCCGTGGTCTGCACCCTGAACCTTAAGAGCTCGGTTTTCCGGGCGAGGTATGATTACGAGGACGATTTTGACGGATACCTATCCTCCATCACCTTCCTCGGCACCCTTTCCACTGCAGCCTTTTACGGGGTAGTGGTATTATTCCCGGACTTTTTTTCAAACCTTCTGAAGATCGACATGATCTATCTCCATGTCATGTTCATAGAACTGCTCTTCGCCCCGTCCCTAAGCATACTACAGGCCAAGCACAGGATAATGCAGGAATATAAGATACAGGTGGCGATCTCAATATTTGAGTCCCTTGCCTGCACCTTCTTCTCTGTCCTCATGGTCTATTACTGCAAGGATAAGCTGTTTGCAAGGATAGTCGGGGGAGAAGTCCCGGATATCGTGATCTACGTGATAGTGTTCATTTTCCTAATGGCAAGGGGAAGAAAGCTCATCTGCAAAGAGTACTGGAAATTCGCGGCATCCTATTCCATACCCATAATCCCCCATCTCCTGTCGAATATACTTCTCGGTTCCTCTGACAAGGTAATGATAAGGAACATGATCGGCGCCGCCGCAAACGGCAACTATTCCCTGGCATATTCCTGCGGCATCATCGTATCCACACTCATGACCTCCTTTAACCAGGCCATGTCGCCCTGGCTCACCCAGAAGCTGCATTTTGAAGAGACCGAGTCCATAAAAAAGGTGAACCGTGTTTACGTGGTCTCCTTTGTGGTGATCGTAATGGCCTCCATACTGGTGGCCCCGGAGCTCATGTGGATACTTGGCGGAGAAAAATACGCCGGAGTGGAATACATAGTCCCTCCCATAATGCTGGGATACGGTTTCAAATTTGCCTATACGGGATATGTAAATGTGGAACAGTATTACAAAAAGACCGGAATAGTATCGGTGGGCACCCTGCTGGCTGCAGCCTTTAATATAGGCACAAACTTAATCTTCCTTCCGATCTTCGGATATGCAGCTGCCGCCTATACCACCATGGCGGGCTTCATCATGCTGCTCTTCCTTCACTATCTTATCAGCAGGAAATATGGCTTCACCAAGGTCTACGACAACCGCTTCACCTTTGTAACCATGTTCCTTATGATGATCGTCGGACTTGCACTAATGCTGCTCTATCCTTTCATGATCTTAAGATGGATACTGGCCGTCATCCTGG
>CADBTX010000121.1 GCA_902797705.1 uncultured Lachnospiraceae bacterium
AAGTTTTACCATTTGTTCATTCATTTTTATTTTCCTCCGTTGTGTTGGTTTTTTTCCTTTTTTGTGTTTTTCGGTTTGGACCCGATTGGATGTCATTAAATATTTAATGTTTATCGTTAAACACAATATAGCAAGTCAAAATATGTTTGTCAACAATTATTTATCGAAAAACATTAAAAAATTTACGAAAACAGAAAAAAACAGCGTTTTTTCATACGTTTTCCGGAAAAATATAATTTTCTAAATCCTTTTTTTGCATATAATTATCAGAGTGAAAAGAAAACATACCATATAAAGATTGGAATACAGTAATGGCAACACTTCGTGAAGATACCAAAGCCGAATGGGATAAGATGAAGGATCGTCCCTTCAAAGAGAAACTCGATTATTTCTGGGAATATTATAAAGTTCATACGATCGCCGCTGTCATAGGAGTCATTGCGGTGGTCTGTATTATCCGTTCCATTGTCACATCAAGAGATTACGCACTCTTTGTGGCAGTCGTAGATTCGAAGGATCAGATGGGAGAACAGACTTCCGTTTGGGCGGAGGAAATGGCGGATATCATGGGCTTCGATACGAAGAAGTATGAAGTCTTTTTCGATACGTCCATTGAATTCGGCGGCGACAGGATGTCCAGACAGTCGGATTATGTTGCGGCCCAGAAACTTACGGCACTTCTCACTTCCAGGTCGATGGATATCATGATCGCGGATATGACCGTATTTGAGCAATATGCCCAGAATAACTGTTTCATCGATCTGAGAAGCATTTACAGTGAGGAAGAACTTTCCGCAATGGAAGGTCTGATCTATTACACCGACGCCGCAACATTTGCCGATTACCAGTCCACGGAATCGGATGTGTATGAGAAACAGGCAGAATACACCATCGATCATCACGATCCTTCCTGCATGAAGGATCCGGTGCCTGTCGGTTTTTTTGCAGCTGAAGGAACCAGAGTCGGTGACTCCGGGATATACGATTATCTTAAGGATGAAGACAGGTTCCAGGGATATGAAAACGGAGCTGCATTCGGAATCCTTCAAAATACCGAAAGATATGATAATGCACTGACAGGCATTTCATATCTGGCGGGAAAATGATATTATATTAGAGTATTCAAAAGGCTTGAGAAAAGTATTTTTTCAGTGTTTGAGGATATTTAAATGGGTCTTTTCCGCCTTATCAACAAAGATATCGCATTTGAAAATGAAACCCGTCAGGGAGTCGTGACTCTCCGCTTGCTCTATATCATCCAGGCGATTGTAGTGCTTCTGGATGTCTTTTTCGCAGGTCTCCATGTCTTATCCGAATACAAATATCTGACGATCGGAACACTTATTGCGATAGTGATCCTGTTCCTGCTTACCTACTGGATGAAGACGGAACCGGCTATGATCGCATATATAATATTTACTTTCCTGCTTGTTCCCTGGCTCATCCCGATACTCGGATGGAGTGCGGGAATACAGGATTATTATGTTGTCATCCTTATGCTCTGCTTTTTCGCTAATTTCGGAAGCAAGGGTTTTAAATTTGCCCTGGCCGGAGTTGTCTTCGCATCCAGGATGATAGTCATCATGTGTTACAGCGGAATGGCATCGAACCTTCCGATAGACGATCTCGGAAACAATATGATCCAGGTGACGAACAATGCAGCCATTTTCCTGTCCGTCGTCATAATAAGCTATATCTTCAGCCACCGTAAGAATGAAGAAGAAAGCAAGCTCATGAAGTATAACGACAGGCTTGTGAAGGAGGCAAATACCGACCAGCTTACCGGACTTTATAACCGCAGAAGAGGACAGGAATTCATCGAAGAGATCAAGGGTTCTTCTTTCCTCGGATCGGTCTCGATCGTAATGGGAGATATAGACTTTTTCAAGAAAGTAAATGATACCTACGGACACGATGCGGGTGACGAGGTTCTTAAGTCGATAGCAAAGACCATGCAGGATGCATGCGGTAAGGATGCCTTCCTGATAAGATGGGGCGGCGAGGAATTCCTTATGATCTTCGGGGGCAAGAACGGAGATGAGACACTCGGTATCATTGAAAATCTCAGGGTCCACATCATGGAACATCCCATCATTGTCAAGGATAATGAGATCAGCGTTACCATGACCTTCGGACTTGCCGAATATGATTTCAGCGGTGATGTTCAGAACACCGTAAAAGAAGCGGACAGCAAGCTCTATATGGGCAAGGAAAGAGGCCGCAACAGAGTCGTATACTGATCCGATCAATTTTTTCTTTTGAGAGAGCAATCATGAATTCTGCCAAAAATCCGGTTCCTTCAGACAAGACAGTATCTTTGTCCGATCATCTGATCGGGGTGACCAAGATATTCTTTTTCGCATACCTTGCGGCAGTCATCATAGGTCTGTTCTACTACATGAAAATCGATAAGCAGGTTCCTCTTAAGCTTGACGATCAGTTCACGTTCGAAAGCTGGACGGTCACCGAACCGGACGGAAGCGTTCATGAAGAGGGCAGCACTTATAAGATCGCGGATGTAAATGAAGACACCTATGAGATTGCTTCGGTCCTTCCCGGTGACATCACCGATAAATCCTGGTTATTCTTTTCAACCAGCAGGGAGGTTGAAGTATATATAGACGGTGAGTTCAGAAAGGACTTCAATTCCGAAAGAGATGTGTGTGTTCCCGGCGGTGTCGTCAAAAGATTCTATTTCCTTGTTCCTTTGGGCAGTACCGATTCCGAAAAGGATGTCCGTATAGTCATTCACGGAACATCAAGACAGGACGTTGTCTACAGAGAGGTTTATGTGGCATCCGGTCTCGGTCTTGTCTCTTTTATGATCAAGAACTTCAGCCATTCGCTTATACTTTCCGAGATACTTCTTCTGTTTTCTTTTGTGACCGTAGTTGCGGGCATCGTCATGAGAGTTTTGTATAAGCAGAAGATAGAGCTTATGTACGGCGCTCTCGGTGTTTTTGTCATATCATCCTGGATGGTCAGTGATTCGCTGCTTTGGCCGTTTGTCTACAGGCATTACCATATAGACGGCGTGTTCAATTATATGATGTGTCTTCTCATACCGTTCGGACTTGCATTTTATCTGAACGGACTCCAGCATGGCAGGTATCAGAAGATCATGGCGGCGGGGATGATGCTTTCCATGGTCGATGCGGTCGTATGGCCTGTTCTGCATTTTTGGGGGATACTTCCTTTTCCCAATGCACTGATCTATATCAATATAATCCTTGGAATCCTGTCGGTGGTCGTGCTGGGAGTGCTTTTCGTCGACATCGCGAGAGGACTTGCCGTTGAATATCTTTTTACCGCTATCGGATTCACGGGTTTCCTTATCTGCTGCATCGTGGAACTGATACTTCTTAACTCGGTGATAACAATGGAAGATTCCATCCCGATGCTGATAGGACTTGCGATACTGCTTACTCTGTCGATCGCCCAGCAGATGCATGACCTTCGTATAAGCCGTGAGGAAAGACAGAAGGTCATGGAAATGTCCAGAGCCAAGACACGTTTCCTCGCGAGCATGTCACATGAGATCCGTACTCCGATAAATGCGATCCTCGGAATGAACGAGATGATCATAAGGGAAAACAATGATCCCGTTATCAGCGAATATGCAAGAAGTGTTAAGACCTCCGGCAAGATGCTCCTGATGCTTGTTAACGATGTTCTTGATTTCTCCAAGATAGAAGCGGGCAAGATGGAGATTACGAATGCGGAATACAGATTGTCCGCACTCCTTCGCGATATATATCCCATGCTGAAAGAACGTGCGGATGAAAAGAAACTCTTCCTGAACACGGCAGTCCTTTGTGAGGTTCCTAACGGTCAGATATCCGATGAATTCCGCATCCGCCAGGTGCTGATCAATCTGATCAACAATGCGATCAAGTACACCGATGCGGGTTTTGTTACGCTTGAGATAGGCGGAAGATACAATGAGTCGGGCGGATTCGATCTTAAGTTTAATGTCAAAGATACCGGCAGAGGCATACGTGAAGAAGACCGCAAGACGCTGTTCGATGCTTTCGCACGTGCGGATATGGATGTGAACAGAAATATTGAAGGAACCGGACTCGGTCTGTCCATTGTTAAGAGCATCCTTGACTCAATGAACGGCAAGATCTATGTGACGAGTGTTTACGGTGAGGGTTCGGAGTTTTCCGTTGTCATCCCGGTGGATGTTTACGATAAGAAAGCTCTTAAGTCCGATTTCCTTAATGATACCGATAACACTTCATCAAAAGCCGATACATGTGATTTCATCGCACCCGAGGCAAATATCCTTGCGGTTGATGACAATGTTTCGAATCTTAAGATAGTCACTCTTTTCCTGAAGCGTTCGGAGATCGTTCCGGATACATGCGACGGCGGACTCAAAGCTTTGGAGATGTGCAGGAAAAAGAAATACGACCTTATACTGCTCGATCATATGATGCCAAATCCGGACGGAATGGAAACGCTGGGTCTTATACGAAACGACCCGGATTCGCTCAATAAAGATACGACCGTAGTGGTGCTTACGGCAAATGCGATTGCGGGAAGCAGGAAGATGTATATCGATGCGGGATTTGCCGATTATCTGACCAAACCTCTGGATTCCGAGAAACTTGAGCAGATGCTGAAGGAGTATCTTCCTTCCGATAAGATCGTTTATAAAGATGAGCCGGCTCCCGATGAAGAAGATGAATACGAAGAATTATCCGACATAGAAAAGAAATTATCGGAGATCGACGGACTTGATGTTGATGTTGCGATGCAGTATGCGGGTAATGATGAAGACATACTTGCCCAGGTTGTCGACAGCATCGCATCCGGCTGTGAAGCGATGATAAAGACACTCCGTGAGGATCTTGAAGCATCGGACTATGAAGCGTACAGAAGGGATGCTCATTCGGTAAAGGGACTGATGGCAACGATCGGACTTTCTTCACTCAGTGACAGAGCTAAGCAGCACGAATTCGCTGCAAGGGACGGCAATATTGATTTCATAAAAAAAGACTGTGAAGGATTCATTGAAGAATACCGCACAGTCTGTGAAAAACTCAAGTGATGGTAAAACGGCGGTGCTTACATTAAGCTCCGCCGTTTTTTCCCGCAATATATCCCGATGCCCATGCGAAGTAAAGATTGTATCCCCCACACTTTCCGTCTATATCAAGGATCTCGCCCGCAAGGTAAAGGCCTGGTACTATCCTCGACTGCATAGTGGAAGGGTCTGTCTCATCGAGGCTTACGCCTCCGCATGTTACCTGTGCATCGGCAAAATCTCCTGTACCGCACACGTCGAGGGTTATATCCGAAATGTATTTATACAGTCTGTCCGCAGTCTTTCGTCCGTTATCCGGTATCCTGTCGGGAGCAATGCCGGCACATCTGAGCAGGCTGTCCGAAAATGTATCCGGGAACAGACCGATCAGCGCTTCGTAAGGAGTTGTGTTTCCGTCCGATAGTCTGTCTGCTATCTCATCCTTAAGAGTTTCATCATCCAAATCCGGAACGAGCCTTATATGAAGCCGGACATTTTCTTTGTTCAGAAGAGCTCTGGATGCGAACCTGCATATGTTGAATGCGGGTATTCCCGATACGCCGTTTTTTGTGATCTGTATCTGGCCCGTATCGGAAGACAGTATCTTCCCGGCACATTCTATCGATACTTTTGCTGAAAGCCTTGTGCCTGCAGCTTTTTTATACGGATGATCCTTTATGACAAGGTAAGTAAGCGCGGGTGCGGGAGGGACGATGTGATGTCCGAGAGCCTTGCATATATCAAGTCCTTTTCCGTCGGAGCCTGTAGACGGAGCGGCCTTTCCTCCGGTGGTGAGTATCACGGCATCGGAACTTAGTTCTTTATCACCGCATATGATCGTGAATCCGTCACCGTTTCGCGTGATGCCGGTGACCGCGGTATCTGTCAGGACTTTAACCCCGCTCTGTGTGACGGCACGCTTTAACACATCGCTTACCGCTCTTGCCTGTTCGGAGTAAGGATAGATGTATCCGTCCTTATTAACGGGCGTGATTCCCAGCTTGCGGAATTTTTCCAGTACATCTTCGGGAGAAAAAGAATTCATGACGGAAGATAAAAACCCGTCGCCATCCGGTCTGAACAGATCCGCATATGTCACTTTATCGTGGCAGTAATTGCATCTTCCGTTTCCCGTTGCGAGGA